>DATIUL010000234.1:0-6869 GCA_035466865.1 Anaerolineaceae bacterium
TTCAATACAGCCCGGCAGAGCCTGCCCAAAACCTATTGGCAGACAGGGCACATCGATGTCATCCGCACCAGCAGCCTGCTCGAGAAACACTCTCTGACCGGCGATGTTATTCTGCCGGTGATGATTGACCCGCGTTATACCGTGGACATTGACCAACCCGCGGATTGGCCGAAGTATGAAGCGCTTATTTCCGATGCCAGCCTTGAGATGGTGGATCCTATCAAAGGCAGGCGCGGCTTCCCTAATATTGTCTCAACCCTAATTATGGATTTTGACGGAGTATTTACAGACGACAAAGTCTATCTGGATGACGAAGGGCACGAATTTGTGCGCTGCGATCGTGGGGACGGTATGGGGCTCAGCCTGCTCCGCCAGCATACTCGCATTACGCCCATGATAATGTCGCGTGATGTCAGTACGATTTCAGTTGCCAGGGCTAAAAAGCTTAACATCGAGGCTTTCAGCAGTGTGCTGGAAAAAGGCCAGGCGGTTGCGGCACTGGCCACGAACCGTGGACTAAACCCGCAAGAGATCATCTTCCTGGGGAATGACCTGCCTGATTTGGATACTTACACTCATGTGGGCTATTTTGTTTGTCCTGCCGATGCACAGCCAGCTGTGCTTAGGCGCGCGGATCTGATCCTTGAGCATCGTGGTGGCAAAGGTGCCATCCGTGAGCTGACTGATCTTTTGATAGAAAAATTCAATAAGGAAGCCTAAGGAGACTCATGGCCCGAGAAGTAAAAATTGGCAATCGATTAATTGGCGATGGACACCCCACGTACATCATAGGGGAAATTGGAATCAACCACAATGGCAGCCTGGAAATTGCCAAGAAATTGATCTATCGCGCTAAAGATGCCGGTATGGACGCGGTTAAGTTCCAAAAACGCACACCGGAAATCTGTGTGCCTGAGCAGCAGCGAGGACTATTACGTGAGACCCCCTGGGGTTTGATCACTTATCTCGAATACCGCTACAAAGTGGAATTCGGGCTGGAAGAATACCAGGAAATTGACCGTTACTGCAAGGACTTGGGCATTGACTGGTTTGCTTCCTCCTGGGATATACCATCACTTGAGTTTATGGAAAAATTCAACCCCGTGACACATAAGTTGCCCTCAGCACTGTTGACCGACCATGAACTGCTGCGTGCTTACAAAGCCACTGGAAAACCCCTAATTATTTCAACGGGTATGTCTACGTCAGATGAAATCCAGGGAGCCATGGATATCCTGGGCGAGGACAATTTGATTCTTTGTCATACTACGTCATCTTACCCCTGCCCGCCTGAGGAGCTGAACCTGAAAATGATTGGCACCTTGAAGGCCACGTATCGCTGCCCGATCGGCTACAGCGGCCACGAAGTGGGCTTGGTGCCTTCCGCGGTGGCGGTGGCATTAGGTGCATGCCTGGTGGAACGGCATATCACCTTGGACCGCGCCATGTGGGGCTCAGACCATGCGGCTTCTGTTGAACCGCAGGGCATGGAACAACTGGTTAAGTACATTCGCGTCACCGAAGCTGGCCTGGGGGATGGGGTCAAAAAGGTTTATGCAAGCGAACAGTCCTCTATAAAGAAGATGCGACGGTACACGAACTAATGAACCTTTTCCAACTGGCCCAGAAGGCTCGCAAGCACTTCGCGGTGGAAAAATTCCACGAAGAAAATAACGAAAAAGTACGCGCGATGGCGCACACGGTGGCCATTAACGCTGCACGAGAAGCCCAGGCGCCAGTACTGTTTTTTGAAACTTCAACCCGTTTGTCTGGCATCAGCCTAAACGCGGCTTACAATCTATTGACCTCCTGGTCTCTGCGGCTGCAGGGTGTGCCTGTGATCCATCTGTTTTGTGACCGGGGCATGCGCAGCTGTGTGCTGGGCACCAGCCGTAAAGAAATTCCGGACAAACTGCCATGCAAGAACTGCATGAAACAGTCCGATTCTCTCTATGTGGAATCTGAGGCTTTACGCTTCCAATTCCAGGAGGATGAGGTTTTTGAGGCTGCCATCGCGGGGTTGGCACTGGACGGTTGTTTAGGTTTCACTTATCAAGGCGTACCCTTGGGAGAATTGATTACCCCTTCGCTGCGTTGGATCCTGCGGCGACACAATTTGGAACGAGAACCCGTTACCTTGCGTATTGCCAAAGATTATCTGCGCTCAGCCTGGTCAATAGCCGGGCAAGTAGGCTTGTTTATTGATGGGCTAAAGCCGCAAGCGATGGTAGTGTTTAACGGTATGCAGTACCCGGAAGCCACCGCACGTTGGGTGGCACGCCAAAAAGGACTGAAGACCTTCAGCCATGAGGTTGGTTTGCAGCCTTTTTCAGGATTTTTCACTGAGGGAGATGCCACAGCTTACCCGCTTGAACTTCCCAATGATTTCCGCCTGGATGAAACCCAGGAAGTGCGCCTGGATGAGTACCTGAGCAAGCGCTTTAAGGGCAAATTTAGCATGGCTGGCGTGCAATTTTGGCCGGAGATGAGCCAGTTGGATGCATCTCTGCTGGCGGATATGGATAAATTTGAACAGGTGGTACCGGTATTCACCAACGTTATCTTCGACACGTCCCAACCACATGCCAATGTAATCTTCAAGGATATGTTTGATTGGTTGGATAGCCTCTTGGAAGTGGCGAAGACGAACCCTGAGACTCTCTTCATTATCCGAGCCCACCCCGATGAAGCGCGCAAGGGCAAAGCCAGCGAAGAAAGCGTCAGCCAGTGGGCCCAGAGCCGTGAAATTGGCAAAATTTGGAACCTGCGCTTTGTGCCGCCAGAGCAATTCCTGAGCTCTTATGAACTGATAAACCGTTCCAAGTTAGTGCTTGTGTACAACTCCACTATTGGCATGGAAGCCTCTATCATGGGTAAGTTGGTACTTGCGGCTGGCAAATCGCGCTATTCGCCCTACGAAACTTGTTTGCTTCCCGAAGGCCGCTCCAGTTACATCACCACGCTGCTTGAGCTCCTGGCTGCCAAGGATGTTGAAGTGCCTGCTTATTATGCTGAAAATGCAAGGCGCTTCCTGTATTTCCAGCTCTACCGGTCATCTCTGCCTTTTGACCCCTTCATCGAGCCGGATGGCATTTGGAACGGTTATGTGAAACTGAAAGATTTTGAGTGGCAGGCACTTTTGCCCGAAAACTCAGCGGCCATGCGTGCCATCTCGGATGGCATTTTACATGGTGGTGACTTCATGCTGCGTGAGGGAGAACGTTGATGAGCTTCAAGAAGATTGTTGCTTTTGTGCCCATGCGCCACGACTCAAAACGCGTTCCCGGTAAGAATTACCGACAGATTGCCGGTAAACCGCTTTATGCCTGGATTATTGAGACCTTACTGGCTGTTCCAGAAGTTGACGAAGTAATGGTGGACACGGACTCTGAGCCGATTTTGGAAGGCCTGGCCAGGCATTATCCGCGGGTGAAAGCAGTTTTGCGGCCGGAAGCCTTGCGGGCCGATACGGTGCCGATGAATGAAATTTTGCTGCATGATACTGCTCAAATCCAGGCGGATTTGTATCTACAAACTCATAGCACCAACCCGCTGCTAAAAAGCAGCACGATTTCGCGCGCCATCAAGGACTTTAAGAAAGCCTGGCCTGAGAAGGATTCGCTGTTCGGAGTAACGCGCTGGCAAACCCGACTTTACGATGCTGAAGGCAAAGCAATCAACCACAACCCCAGGGAACTGCTGCGTACCCAGGACCTGCCACCTATCTACGAAGAAAATTCAACCCTTTACCTTTTCACCAGGGAAAACCTCATAAAGTACGGCCACCGCATCGGGGAGAAGCCCCTGCTCTTTGAAGTACCGGCTCTGGAAACGGTGGATATTGACGAAGAATCTGACTTTGCGATTGCTGAAGCCCTATTGGAACACGAAAAGAAGATTTGAAATGGAAAAGATACTAGTCACCTGCCCGTACATGCTACCCTATATGGACCGCTTCAGGCCAATCTTGCATGCCTTTGGCTTTGAAACGATTGAACCTGAGGTCAACGAACGCTTTGAAGCTGAAGATATCCTAAAATATGCCCATCAATTTGTGGGCACGTTATGCGGAGATGACCGCTATACCCGTGAAGTACAGATGGCTTGCCTGCCGGAACTGAAGGTAATTTCAAAGTGGGGCACCGGCATTGATTCGATTGACCAGGAAGCTGCCAGGGAACTGGGCATCACGGTTGGCAATACACCTGGCGCGTTTACCGTACCAGTAACAGAGAGCGTGCTAGGCTATATGCTGGCTTTTGCCCGCCAACAACCCTGGATGGACAAGGCCATGAAGGCCGGAGAGTGGAAGAAGATTCCGGGTAAAACCCTGCAGGAATCCAGCCTGGGCGTGATTGGGGTAGGGAGAATTGGCAAAAACCTGCTGCGGGTTGCCAAAAGTTTTGGCATAAAGCTTTACGGAAACGATATCATCGAAATTGACCCCAGCTTCATCGCAGAAGTGGGTGTGGAAATGCTTCCGCTGGCGGAATTACTGGCAAAAGCAGATTATATAAGCCTTAACTGTACACTCAACCCAACGTCTTACCACCTTATCAACGCTGAAACCCTTAAACTTGTCCGCCCACAGGCGGTACTCATCAACACTTGCCGCGGTCCGGTAGTGCATGAGAAAGCGTTGGAGGAAGCTCTGCAATCGGGAAAATTGGCTGGAGCGGCGCTGGATGTATTCGAGGAAGAACCCTTACCAAAGACCAGCCCACTGCTGGGCATGAATAATGTCATGATTGCCCCGCACAACACCAATTCGAGCCCATATTACTGGGAACGCGTGCATTGGAATACGTTACGCAATCTCCTGGTTGGCTTGGGAAAACCCATCGAAATGGAAGCCTTACAGGCAATGGAACCAAAACCATATTTTGCTGGTTTGGAGGATAAATGAGTAAAGAGACTCAAAAACAACCTGTCATCCTCATCACAGGCGCGGCTGGAGGGGTTGGCCGGGCGACGGTGAAATATTTCCACGACAAAGGCTGGAAAGTGATCGGCACCGACCGCAAGGAATGCTATCCAGAATTTCCAGAAAACGGGCTGTATATCCAGGCGGATATATCGGTTCCTGCCAATCTTGAACTAATTTACGGCCAGGCAGCCGCGTTTTCGCCTACGCTGGACGCGGTGGTAAACAATGCCGGCTACCAAATTTCCAAGCCGTTGATTGAAACGACTGCGGAAGAGTGGGATATGGTGATTGCTTCCAATCTGCGCTCCGTTTTTCTGGGTGCCAAAATTGCCTTTCCCCTATTAAAAGCTGAAGGCGGCGGCGCTATTGTGAACGTCTCTTCAGTGCATGCCGTAGCCACCAGCGCTAACATTGCCGCCTACGCGGCCAGCAAGGGCGGTTTGCTAGCGCTCACGCGCGCCATGGCCATCGAATTCGCGCCGGATAATATCCGCGTTAACACGGTGCTGCCTGGGGCAGTTGACACCCCCATGCTACGGGCGGGATTCCACCGTGGCCGGGCAGGGGAACTGCCGGAAGAAGAACAAATGGCTGCTTTGGCCAGGAAGACCGTGGACGGACGGGTGGGCTTGCCAAGCGAAATTGCTTCAGTGATCTACTTTTTGGCGGATAACAGCCAGAGCAGTTTCATGACCGGGCAGGCTGTGATTGTGGATGGCGGCGCCACCTGCCGGCTCTCGACGGAGTAAGATGCAGGAACCTACATATCACCAGGAGATTTCGCCCTTTGGGCGCTTTGCCCGCTCGCTTTACGATGGTATCAAACGCCTTCCAGAGTTGCCTGGGGCATTTTTACACCCCTGGCGCAGAGAGTCCATTCGCAAGTTGGCGGCTCTTAAGAATAGCCACAAGGGTGAGCGCTGCTTTATTGTGGGTAATGGACCCAGCCTCAAGGTGACAGACCTTTCCAAATTGAAAGATGAATATAGCATCGGCTTTAACCGCATTTTTCTGGCAGCGAAAGAGCTTGGCTTCAGCCCATCCTGCCTGGTCTCAATCAACGACCTGGTGGTGGAACAAAGTGTGGAAGAATTCAAGTCAACTTCACTTCCGAAGTATTTCTCGTGGCGGGCGCGAAAGTGGCTGCCCATGGATGAGAACACCTGCTTCTTGTACACTAGCTACACCGGACCAAAATTCAGCCGCGATTTGCGCGGTAGGGTTTGGGAAGGTGCGACTGTAACCAACGTGGGGCTGCAGCTGGCTTACCATATGGGCTTCAGCCAGGTGTACTTGATTGGCGTGGACCACAGTTTTGCGGATAAAGGCCAGCCTAATACCACCGTGGAAAGCAAAGGGGATGACCCCAACCATTTTTCGGCAGCTTATTTTGGGAAAGGTTTCCGCTGGCAGCTGCCAGATTTGGAAGTGTCGGAACAGGGCTATCGCATGGCACGCCAGGCATTTGAAGCGGACGGTCGTGAAGTGTGCGATGCCACGATTGGGGGCAAGCTGCAGGTATTCAAGAAAGTGGATTACAACAGCTTGTTTTAATTTCACTGTAGAGTAGGGAAGGCTGAAAAGCCTTCCGGCTTTTCTTTCTTTCGCTGCTACGTGGACCGTAAATTCTACTGCTCCATTGCGCTGGTATGTAAGCAATCCTTCAGATAAAAATGCTAATTAGGAACTCGCGAGCAGTGCTGCTGCTTCCGAAAACCGCGAGTTTGTCATGCTGAGCCTGCGAAGCATCTTCCAGATCAGATTTGAAGCCCGCAGATTCTTCGCAACATAGCTCAGAAATACAAGCAAAAATGTTGGTTAAATCGTCATATCATTAATGCCTCAACCTGGTGAAATTATCATATTACATCAATGAGACAACAAAAAAGGCCTCGTGAGAGGCCTTTCAGTTTTAATGGGTAGGCATTATGCTTTGCGGTTG
>DATIUL010000235.1:0-2292 GCA_035466865.1 Anaerolineaceae bacterium
ATGAAAACCCCCGTTGCTTTACCCGAACTGCCCTGGGCAAAGGATGCCCTGGCCCCCGTGATATCGGTCAATACAATTGAATTTCACTATGGTAAACACCACAAAGCTTATGTTGATAAAACCCTCGAGCTGATCAAAGGCACTGAATTCGAAAACATGACCGTCGAAGAAATCGGCATAGAAACCTGGGGCAAACCTGAGAAAAAAGTGCTCTACAACAATGCCATGCAAATTTGGAATCACAATTACTATTGGAAATGCCTTGCGCCTGCTGGAAAAGTCAAACCCTCCGAAAGATTGCTCAAGCGAATTGAAAAAGACTTTGGCTCCTGGGAAGAATTCCGCAAGCAGCTAATTCAGGCTGGGATGACCCAATTCGGCTCCGGCTGGGCATGGGTTGTTCTTGAAGAAGGCAAACTTTCTGTATTTAAGACTCCGAATGCTGACGATGCCTGGAGCAATTCCCGCCAACCCGTGCTCACATTGGACGTCTGGGAACATGCTTATTACCTGGATTACCAGAACAAACGCCAGGCTTACCTTGAGGCTGTCATCGACAACCTGGTCAACTGGGACTACATGGAAGCCCAAATTTACGCATAAAGTACCCACGATAAATAAAAGAGGAGCTCTTGTAGTGCACCCCGTTTATTGGACGGAAATTAAGGAAAAATAATGGACTGAGTTCTGTAAGCAACAGGGCTCAGTCCATTTAGTTTAACCTTGATTCTGTCATTATTGTAATAATCGAGGTAGGCGACCAACTTATCGCAGAACTCCTCAGCTGATTTGAAGTTCTGGCATTCGAAGAACTCGGTCTTGAGTAATCCAAAGAAGTTTTCAATCACAGCATTATCGTAGCAATTGCCTTTTCTGGACATACTCTGTTGGATGCCCTTCTGTTCTAAAAATCTTTGGTAGGGTTTCATTTGGTACTGCCAGCCTTGATCAGAATGCAAAATCAAACTAGGCTGCTCAGGCAAGCCAGGCACAGCTTTCTTCAGCATGTCCGTTATGAGGGCAAAAGCGGGTGATTTTGCCAAACTGTAACTAACCACTTCGCCATTGAAGAGATCCAGAATAGGGGAAAGGTACCATCTTTCATTCAGAACTTTGAACTCAGTCACATCAGTGGCCCACTTCTGGTTGGGTTGCTTGGCGGTGAAGTTTCGGTTGAGCAGATTGGGAGCTACTTTGCCTATTTGTCCTTTATAAGAGCAATAACGCTTCTTCCTCAACTGGCAAGTCAAGCCCTCTGCCTTCATAAGTTTCATCACCAACTTATGGTTGGTTTTGAAGCCTTTCTGGCGTAGAGCCAGAGTAATCCTTCGATAGCCATAGCGACCTTGATGTTCCTGGCAGATAGATTGAATGGCTAATCGTTCCTCAATATGTTTGGGGGGTACTTTAAGCCGCTCAACAGCATAGTAATAACTGCTCTTGGGGAGTTTGGCTAGTTTCAGAAGCAATTCGAGTGCGAACTCTGGCCTTAGTTGCGAGACAACCGCTGCTTGATCTCTTGTTCCTGCTTTTCCCGTTCCGCAACCAAGGCGTTCAATTTTTTTAGGTAAGCATTCTCCGCCCGCAGATACAAGTTCTCGGCTTCCAGCCTCTCTTCCCGCGTCATCGTATCATCCGGCGGTCGCCACTTCTTGGGTCTTCCCCGTTTCTTGTTTTCCAAGCCTGCCATACCGTACCTCAAGTATCTTTGGTTCCAATCCCAAATTGTTGAACTACCTTTGATACCAAATTGTATACTCGTTTCGGTGTAACTTAGATGCTTCTCTTCCATGTGTCGCAAGATGGCAAGTTTTTCCTCAAACCTCCAATCGTATCTGTGTTGGCTTAGGCTCTCTGGTCCATACCTTTGACAATGTGCTAGTGCATTGTGGATGACTTCGGGGCTGATACCTGTCAGTCTGGAGACATCGCTTATTGTCTCCCCTGCTTCAACTAACTTGACAGCTCGGATCTTCTCTTCATAACTAAACTTGGTCATAAAAACTGCACCTCCTCAGGTTGGATTTATTGTCCAACTTTTGGGGTGCAGTTCACTCTGCGCTCCTCTTTTTTTGTCTTATTGACGTTGCGGATTACCACTGTGCAATCCACAAGGGCTGAAAGCTGAAAGTTTATTTCGTGCCGTCTCCCCGGATAAATGCTTCTGTCTTTTCGTGACAAATATCGTCTTTGTACTGCACTGGAGGGGTCTTCATAAAGTAAGAAGCGGGCTCGAGTAATGGGCCGCCGAGGCCACGGTCAAGCGCCAGTTTCAGGCAGCGAATGGCATCG
>DATIUL010000236.1:0-2865 GCA_035466865.1 Anaerolineaceae bacterium
AGGACCAAAACGTCATTACAGCCAACCAGATCCGGGCTGCCAAATTCGGCAGGCCCAAGTTGTAATAATTGGAGTGAAGTGCCCATGGCGCCATCAAAGACTAGAATTCTGTCCTTTAACGCGTCCAGATAAGAAGTTTTGATCTTGGTCATAGGTCACCTCGCACATTGCAGTTTAGGCACAAATATTCGCTTAATAGTTCGAGTTTATCACAACAAAGAAAGGCTGGGCAAACGAGGATATTAAGTAAAGTCCTAAGCATAATTTATTTTTTCTGAGGAGGATAAAATAGGTTTGGTGTTTACCTAAACTAACGCAATTAAGGATTTGTGTTTTGAGCGTTGGTAAATTGGAGCAACTAAATCGGTAAAAACAGATTAACCTCCTGCAAGGTATAATTCTTGCAGGTTTATAAAGCATGGAAATTAACAGTTATTCCACCTGGTTAGAAATTGACCTGAATGCCATTCACGACAACACTGCCCTGATCAAACAAATGACCGGGACAGAGGTGATGGCTGTGATTAAGGCAAATGCTTATGGGCATGGCGCAAGGCCTTGCGCCCAAGCCGCGATCGCGGGTGGGGCTACATGGTTGGGGGTTGCCAGAACAGAAGAAGCTTTGGCACTCAGGCGGGCAGGGATTTCAGCCAAAATCCTGGTACTGGGTTACACGCCACCTGCCAAAATTCCTGAGGCGATTGAACAGAATATTACCGTCTCTCTAATTGACGAAAACCTGACCAAGCAATACATCGAATATGCCAAAATGCTGGGGGGAACGCTGCATGCTCATGTGAAGGTCGAAACAGGCATGGGCCGCCTGGGGATGGAGCCTGAAGATGTCAAACCTTTCCTTAAACACCTCAAAGATAGCCCCATCAGCGTAGATGGAATATTTACCCATTTTGCCTGTGCCGACGAACCTGAAAACCCTTCCACCCCAACACAAATTGCCCGTTTTGAAGAAGTGCTTTCAGAACTTGATGCTGAAGGGATAAAACCAACTACGGTACATGCTGCCAATTCAGCCGCGATTTTTAATTTCCCCCAATCCTGGTACAACCTGGTACGGCCAGGGGATGTACTATACGGCATGGCTCCCTCCGCTAGCATGCAACTGGATAAAGCTTTCAGACAAGCTCTTTCATGGAAGGCACGGATTATTCAAATTCACAAATTTCCGCCGGGACAAGGCATTAGTTACGGCTCAATCTATACTACAAAGAAAAATGAAACCATCGGTGTAATCCCCATCGGATATGGCGACGGCTTTAGGCGAGTCAACCACCAACAGGTGCTGGTCGGGGGCAAGCGCATCAATGTGGTTGGACGGGTGTGTATGGACCAGTGCATGCTTCAACTCGACCGTGTACCGGGTGCCAAGGTTGGTGATGAAGTGGTATTGATTGGCAGCCAGGGGAAGCAAGCCATCACAGTGGACGAAGTGGCGAGGCGCTGGAAGACGATCAATTACGAAGTAACCTGCGGGCTTGCAGAGCGTTTACCGCGGATTTACATTCAATAGTAATTTCAATAATTAGCGATTGGGATCAAACGATTTCGATCTTGATAAGGGGAAAACGACTCTTATCGAAAAGTTCGGAAAGCTTAAGTTTCTGTTCTGCGTTCAATCCGTTTAGAACCATACGCAAAGAAAAGTGCCCATTGGGTGAGGTTGTATTTACTGTGCGGATAATATTTGCCCCTGCATCACCTACCAGGCTGGCAAAATAGGCCAGGGCACCGGGACGATTTGAGTCGACTGAACCTTCTACTTCGACGGTCGTCCAACCAAGGGATGTTTGAGAAATTCCAACTAGGTCAAGTGCATTTTCCAACTCGTTAATGTAGATGGAATCGTCTCCGACTGCGGCATAAAGATCGTCCAGATTGGCGCAAGCCAACAAACCTAATAATGATTCTATTCGACCTGGCTCCAACGATTGGACATCCTCAAGATCGAGTAAGCCGCGTTTTGCCAGGATTGGGTGAATTATTTTTCGGCCTGCACGGCTGGCTTTTTTGAGGCCAACCATGGCAAGAACGGTTCTCAATCTTCGGGCGGTGATGCTATTGCTATGGTTCAACCAATCCGGTATAGGTGTAATGTGGTTGCCAGTGGTAATCACCTCAATAACATCACCTGGTTCAAGTTGGTCGTAGAGGTTGCGTTCGACCCCATTTACCAATACGGAATGGATCTTGTCCAGATAAAACTCCTGTACCGCGGCAACCCCATCGAGCACTGTACTGCCTTCTGGCAGGAAGCGAGTGCCCCCATAAGGGGTGAGGACCTGGATAGGGCGGTACTGGGTGATTGGTTTCTGGTTATTGATGCAGTAAATGACACCCCAGGTGTTTTCGCCTTCGAATTCCTCTGTCGTTATGGCAACTTCAATGGCACCGGCACCCGGAATCCAACTGGTAACCTGAATGGCACGATACCCATTTTGAGGGTCTGCAATGTAATCGTCAAAGCGGTCCTGATCGATATTTTTGCCAAAATACTGGTTAACACGGGCGAGCAATTGGTAGCACTTGGCGAGATCCTGGGAGCGTACGAGCATACGGAAACTTACCAGGTCGTTCAGAGCAGAAAAGTTTTCAAGGGAAGTGCGCCGCGCTCGGGCCATGCGTTGCAACTTATCCCATGATTGCCAATAGCCGTTTACCACCACACTTACCTGCCCATCGATGGATTCCTTCTGCATGACTTTGCCAAGTTCACCAAGGTAGTAACGGATGAAATCCACATTCAGGCGGGGGTCGCTGTCGATTTGGGAGCGAACCCGCGAGTAAGCCTGGGGTTCGGCGTAGGGGAAGGCCATATCCTCAATCCAACGCCGCCAGCGATAGCAATTC
>DATIUL010000237.1:0-3726 GCA_035466865.1 Anaerolineaceae bacterium
TCCATCACCTTTCCATTGAGGGTCAGACTGCCCTGCAGTGAATGCGAAAAACTCAGCACACCGTGGTAGCACTCCATACGGGGTACCCAGGCATACCAACCCATAATGCCAGGTGAAAGCAAGGTTACCGGCCAGGGGTTGAGTTTTCCAAGCTGAATTTCGCCCGAGAGCTGAGCCTCAGGGCTATCAACTGCCAAAACCAGTTTGCTCTCGTTAAAATGGTTTTCACCAATTTGAATCGCAAAACGACGATCATCTGCCTGAAAATCTTCGGTCGGATATTTAATATAAGCCGTGGTTCCCTCCACCCCATCCAAGACCTACACAAAAGAATGCGCGTTCTGCCCCAAGAATATCCCAGGGATGATGGCAATTTTGTGGCGCTCGTCTGCGCTGATCATCTTAAAATACCAACCTTCAAAGAAAGGCGGTTTTTTGTTGAAACCGTGATAAAGGCCGGGGTTTAGTATGCCGTGAATTGACATGATCACCCTTCCTGATGGTCAAGCTGCCCAAGGGCTAGCCGCAGGAAGGCTTCACTTTCATGGCTATGCGCAACACGGGTGCGGAAGAGCTCAGCCCCCGAGCGATCGACCATCACGACATAGATGTGGTCTTCATCGTTCATGTTTAAAGCCACGCGGAAGTCGGCCTTATCCAGGTAAAGGGTAATTGTGCGTTCGCGGGTCTTGGGGTTGGGAATTCCGGCCCGCATGCCTTCGTTGATGAACCATTTGGACAGGGAATTCAGGCTGCGGATGGTGGGCAGCTCGTAATAAACCAGATCCGGGTGTTGCGCTTCCAACTCGCTAACCAGCGGCATCCAGGAATTTACTTCCTCCTGCTGCCATTGTTGAAAAGGGATAAAAAGCAGGTTGAAGTTGCCTTCCAAATCCTGCGGCAAGGTAACTTTTTGCCTGAGTAAATTAGTACCGCTTACTGTTGGAAAATTCATTTTTACACCTATCGAATTTTTTGTGACCGTTTTTGCAGGTTTCTTCATGTTTACCCGGTTTGGCGATCGCTGAATCCATATGCGCTGATTTTACATTAATTAAGACAATGCCGCTCCTATATCCTTGTATACTTGAAAACGCATTGTCATTTTTGAAAGCTACGCGTTAACCCTCTTCAACAGAAAAGCCTGTACCAAAATATCCACCCCTAAAAAGCACCTTGTAATGGCCTTATTTTTGTCAAACAATTGCAGATTTAGAATTGCATACCTTACACAACAATCGGCAAGGATATTTGATAATCAATCAATGAGTATAATTGCTGAACAATGACAACCTCTGCAGAATCCCCTATCCGTGTACTCTTGGCGGACGACCATGTGGTCGTGCGTGCTGGCATACGTCAGTTTCTTGAGCAAAGTGCGGATATTCAGGTTGTGGCCGAGGCCTCAGACGGCCAGGAAGCCTGCAGTTTATTGGAACAATTCACGCCGGATGTGGCTGTTTTGGATATCCAAATGCCCAATAAGAGCGGTATCGACGTGACCCGTTGGATTCGAGCTCAGCACCTTTCGATTGGCATATTGGTGTTAACCGCTTACGATGAAGAGCCCTATGTGCAAGCAGTTCTTCAGGCCGGAGCAAACGGCTACGTACTCAAGACTGCCAAACCACAGGAAATTGTTGACGCGGTCAGAGATGTCTTCAACGGAAAGTCCGTGCTCGATAATGCCATTGCGCAAAAATTATTAACCAAACTCTCAACAAAACCAGAGGAGCCAGCGGTCGAACCACTTACCGAGCGCGAACTTCAGATTCTCACCCTAACAGCCAAAGGCTTCACAAATAAAGCCATTGGCATGCAGTTATCCATCAGTGACCGCACCGTACAAAACCACCTGGCCAATATTTTCCAGAAAATGAACGCGGCCAGCCGTACAGAAATGGTCATGCGGGCAGTCTCGCTTGGGTTAATCCCGGTAAATTTCACGGAACTTACATAACGGTTCGCGTCTCAAAAATATCCACAATGCTCTGAAAGAAAAAGGCTTTCTTGAAAGAAACCACTCAAATTCCCGGTAATAACAAGAATCCGAAATTGAACCTCCCCATCTTTCGGGGATTCACGCTGCAATTATTCTTTCTCATCGTTATTCCATTGACTATTCTGGTATTGGGGGTGGCGTTCGGCAGTCAGACTCTGCACCACGATGCCATGCGCAGCCTGGTAGGTGACCGGAACCTAAGGACGGTTCGCGCGGCTGCCAACACATTGGAAAAGGATCTGTCCCAAGTCAGTGACACGATTCAGATATTGTCTCGTGGCCTGGATGGTAAAAATGATTTTAATTCACTTGTCTTAACACCCAGCGAAATCTCAGCCACTTTTGAGGGCGGATTAGCCCTTTTCAGCGCTAATGGCAGATTGATTCAATCCTCCTCTTCGAGCATTGATTGGAAAAACATTCCAATTCAAATTCCTGATGATTTTGGAACTGCCGCGGGACCCCAAACACCTGTTTTCTCCCCGCTAATCGCCGTGAGTGCGGATTCAGACTCTTATGTCCTCGTGAGTACAGTCACCAAGCAAAGTGAAATCCTGGTTGGAGCATTTTTGCCGGCTCAGATTATAGAAAAATCCATCGCTAATCTTGTGGGTGCTGGTCAGACCACCTTCCTGGTTATCAGCCCGTCCAGCATGGCAGGGCAGTTTGATATTTTATATCGTACCGGTCCGCTCAAAATTGACGAAATTGTGCCAACCCATCCTGGAATTCAGGAAGTGTTAAACGGTAAAAGTGACATCAACTATTTTCAGAGCAGTGACGGTGAGCATGTTGCGGCATTCAGTCCGATTTCTCCAGCTGGGTGGGGAATAATTATTGAGGAAGGCTGGGAAGACATTTCCAACCCTTACCTGGTCAACACACAGTCCGCGCCATTGATTCTTGTCCCCGTATTTTTGCTGGCATTACTCGCCATTTGGTTTGGTGCCCGCCGCATTGTCACACCATTGCAAAAGTTGGAAAAACAAGCCGCCAACCTGGCAGCGGGAGATTTTGAGGCCATCAAACCACCGGTGGGCGGTATCGAAGAGATCCGCAACTTGCAGGCAGAACTAATTGACATGGCCGAGAAGTTGAAAACAGCCCAGCAAACTTTGCACAATTACATTGGTGCCATAACCGCGGGGGTCGAAAGCGAGCGCAAAAGCCTGGCACGCGAGCTGCATGACGATACGATACAAGCCCTGATTGCACTAAATCAGCGGATTCAGTTAGCTGTATTGAACACTCCCAAGGAAAATACAGGTCAGATGAGCGAGCTTCAGTCACTTGTGGACCAGACCATGACCAATCTGCGGCGCATGATTCGCGGTTTGCGGCCGATTTACCTTGAAGATCTTGGCTTGGTTGCTTCCCTGGAAATGTTGGTTCGCGAAATTGAGCAATCCTCCAACTTGCCGATTACATTTACAGCCAGAGGGCAGGAACATCGCCTGGACCCGAAAAGTGAGATGTCCGTTTACCGCATGGTGCAGGAATCGCTCAACAATGTAGTCCACCACGCGCAGGCGTCCCAGGCCTGGGTGGAGCTTGAATTTACTGAAAATCGCTTATTCGTTAAGATCCGGGATAACGGAAAAGGTTTTGAAGTGCCCATAAACCCTGCGGAATTCCCGCAGAAAGGGCATTACGGCCTGCTTGGCTTATCAGAAAGAGCTGACCTCTTGCAGGCCGAATTGGAAATCTCTTCCAAGCCCGGAGAA
>DATIUL010000238.1:0-6108 GCA_035466865.1 Anaerolineaceae bacterium
AAAGTAAGGGATCTTCTCCGCTTTCCATGACACCAGATGGAAGTTCCAGCAGCGCTTTTTCAGCACCGATGCGATACTGTGAAACAAAGTAGACCTGCCCATCGTCGTCGACAGGCACTATTGTCACCGCGTCGGCGTGATTCACGAGGTCATAGTTGCGTTCGCGTCCATCCGGCAGTCGAACAGCTACTTTTTGGATGTCAAAGACATGCGCGCACAATATGGTTTCTTTGGAAAGTAGCGTAGTTTTCTTCACACGGCAGCTTTTTCGACCGGTAACCAGAGTTCCATTTCGTAGTCAGGGCTGTTCAAGTCACCCTTAAAATAATGTTCAAAATCCGGTGAAAGGCTCATCCGTAGACCGGCCTCAGCAATCAGCTTTTCTGCATATTTATATCCATCCTGTATGCACTGCGGAACAGATCCCTTGCACGGTACAACCAGGTAATCTGCCGCGGAAACATGCAGCACCTCAGCCCCCGTTGCCAAAGCCGGGACAATTGAATCTACTGCCAGGCCTGCCATGTAGCGGAACCTGGGTTCTTTACTTTTTGCGTAACAAACGCCCAGAGATTGGCCTTGGCCGGCTTTTTCAAGCTTTTCAAACAACCCCGAATTGAAAAGTTTATCCCAGAGTTCAGGAATTTTCGGATCAGCAGGAAAGGTGAGTATCGACAGCCCAGCAACATTAAATGCTTCTTTATGAACAATATTTGCCTTCAAGTAGAGCCTCCATGCAAATTTGATACTTGAATTTTACTCCCTAAGGCCAACAAAAAATCAGATAAGCGTCTTTAGCCTGGTTCTGGATTTATTTCATTTGAGCAATGCCCTCTGAAACCATGATCTATCAAGTGGGAATATTAAAAATTTTTTGACAAAAAAAGTGCTGGAGGATATCCAGCACTTTTCGGGATTAATGTTCCAGCTTATGGCAAGATCAAAGTCTTGGTGCCGTCCGGTAAATCGTTGGATTTGAGGTTATTTGCCTGCATGACTTCTTCAGGATAGACATCGCCGTACCAGCATGCCACTTCCGAAGCCGTGGTCTCACCTGTGATCATATAGGTGTCAGGGCGGGAATAGCTGTTGGCCTGGCGGTCGCCGGGGAATTCGCCTGTGCTTGGAATTTTCAACTTGTCGCCAATGGCCAGTGTGCCCGGGTCATCCAGTTTGTTCAAAGATATGATGTCATCGGGGTTCACATTGTAGCGCCTTGCCAGGCACATGACAGTTTCGCCCTTGGCGATGGCGTGTTCGGCTGGCTTGGTGGCCACAAACGGAGCACCAGCCTGGTTGGTTGGAGTGGGTTGCGTCCCGATGGGGGCCAGGGTGGGTGGAATCTGGGTAATCACAATCTTTGTACCCTCGGGATTTGTGATTATTGAAGTAGGCATATTAAATTTAGAGATAACGGCCTGGGCTGTTTGAGTCGCCGCAATACCGTTAGGATCTGCTGGAGGTAAGGGGGTTTGCGATCCGGATGATGTCGCCGGTATGGCAACCGGGGCTTTTGAGGCTGGACGCTCGCAAGCCACAAAGACCAGCAGCAGAATGGTCAGCAGCGCCAGGGAATACCAGAATTTCTTTTGCATGAGAAGCTCCTTGTTAAAACAGTAACTAATCTTCATCATGCAACAAACGTGCCAGCCTTTAGGGTCTGTAACTTAAGTTATAGACTTGATACTAACTTAACAAACAGGAGAAAAAGAAAAGCCCCTGCGTGCAGGGGCTTTTGGTTTGAACTTTTCGGAAATTAGATTTTCTTCAAGACGGGAAGACCGGAGGCCAGCTCAACTACGGTTTTACCAGCGGGTACTTTTTCCACTTCCTGACCCTTGCGGATGTCAGTGGCGAAGTAGAACAATTCTGTTTCCTTGCCAGAAGCGCGCTTAACGGTCTTTACATGGAGGAAGTATTCCTTACCCTTTGAGTTCTTAAATTTGAATGCCATTTTTCTTTTCTCCTTCGTTAGAATATTGCTATCAAAGAAAATATAACGAGAAAAAACCCAATTGTCAAACTTTGAAGGCTATTTTGTGCATACTCTGCTAGTTTTCAAGCCATTTAGCTGTTTTTTCGGGTAAATTGAGAACTGAACCTTCGTCAACAGTGCAGCGGGGCAAGGATTCCATGAAGAGCCTACCATAAGTTTTACTGGTCACGCGTTTATCCAAAATAACCACCACACCGCGGTCAGATTGTGTGCGGATAAGGCGACCGAAACCCTGCCTGAAGCGCAAAATAGCCTCAGGCATGCCATATTCATTAAAGGGGTCTTCAAAACTTTCCGCTCGCGCCGCAATGATGGGGTCAGAAGGCACATCAAAAGGCAATTTGGCAATGACAAGCACCGACAGGGCATCCCCAGGTACATCCACACCTTCCCAGAAGGCCCTAGTGCCCAATAGCACGGCCTTGGGTGTTTCCTTGAAAACATCAAGCAAGGCAGTTGCTGAAGCGCCTTCGCCTTGTTCAAATAGGGTGATGCCCATCTTAGAAAGTTGTGGCTCTATGGATTTTGCGGTTTTTTGGAGTTGGGCATAAGAAGTAAAAAGCACCAGCATACGCCCCTCACTGGATTTACTGATGCGCACAATGCAGTCATTGATAACTTTTTGGTGGCCAAAGGCATCTACTGGTTCTGGGATATCTCTTGGCAACAAGATAAGTGCTGAATTCTCGTAATCAAACGGCGAGCCAACAGTCAATTCGTTGGCATCTTCCGCGTTCAAGCGCCGGCGCAGATAATCAAATTCTCCATGGGTAGTCAATGTGGCAGAAGTAAGCACTACACTGGCTTTTTCATGCCATAGGTATTTCTCCATCAAACCGCCGATGTTTAGGGGGGCAACCTGCAAGGTTAAGCGGCGCTGCAATGGGTCCAGTTCCACCCAATAAATCTGGTCGGATTGGGGGCTCATGGTCAAGCCTTCCACTTGTGTTTTCATTTCCATCAGGCTGCCCGTCATGGTTCCGAGGCTGCCCATCAAGTCTTCGGCTTCTTCACGGCCAGAATCCGCAAGAGATTTGAGCGCATCCCTCACCAGACTCAGGGTGTCCAACCATTGCGTCAGGCTGGCACTGGCAGCTTCCCAACCCATTTCCACATCCAGCCAAGCCGGCATTGTGCGGGTTGCTTGGAGAATGCGCTCCTGTTGAGGGTAGGTGCCAATGGGTTTGCCTTCACGCCGTTCTTCCAACAAGTAGTCGAGTGCTTTAAAGAATGCGGTCATCTGTGTGTCAAATCTGAAAGCCAGCGAGGAAGCCTGACCAATGAGCTGCCCAAGCCGAGCCTGGTCGGAAGGTTTAAAACCCAGTTTTGCCAGGTCCATCACCCGCCCAAATAGGCCGCTATCCTGGCCGCCAAACTCACGGATAAGGCGGGTGACATCACTTGCCCGCAGCCGATAGGACATGGCATCGGTAGTGGCTGATTCGAGGTGGTGGGCCTCGTCTACAATCAGGTAGTTGTATGCCGGCAGCACGCGGTTTTGGGTGGCCGCATCAGCAAGCAGTAAGGCGTGATTGACAACGATGATGTGCGCGGCTTCTGCTGCCATACGGGCTTTATAGAACGGGCAGCGCCCGCCAGACCGTTTTAGGCAGTTTTCCAGTTTGCAGCCTTCATCTTCCGCGGACATCCGCGACCAAACCAGGCGTTCTATGGGTCCATTGAGGTTGATTTCGCTGCGATCCCCACTTTGACTGCTTTGCAACCAAACCAGGACCTTGGCTAAAACACGCAGTTCGTCGGAATTTTCAGGGCCACGCTTGCGGATTAAGCCCAACCTTCTGGGGCAGAGGTAATTGCCACGGCCTTTGAGCACCGCGGTGTTGATATCCAGGTTGAGGGCTTCTTTAAGGCTGGGTATGTCTTTATTGATTAATTGGTCTTGCAGGGCGATCGTATTGGTGGAAATTACCACGCGTTCTTCATTTTGCAGTGCCCAATAGGCCGCAGGAATGAGGTAAGCCAGAGATTTGCCAGTACCTGTACCGGCCTCAACAAGCAAATGATCGCCGCGGGAGAAAGCATTGGCTACGGACTTCAGCACCTGTACCTGTTGAGAGCGATGCTCAAATTCAGGAAAATGCCTGGAGAATTCACCCCCCGGTTGCAGGGTTTCAGCGATTTTGTCGGCGTCAAGCGCTTGTGGAACTTCCTTAGGCTCAAGGGGTTTTACCCGTGGTGGTCGCCCGAATTCCAGATCAAATTCTGCTTCATCCGTGACCTTTCGAATCTGAATGCCTTCCTGGTTTTTCTTTTGCAGAGCCCAGCGGAAAGGAAGTTCTGCTTTCCAGTCCAAGGCATCAGATTGCCGCACAATTTCAGCGATCAGCTTTACCGGTAGCTCACTGACTTTCTTCGTCAGAATTTGGAAGACCTGCCTGGCAGTCTGGGCATCGTCCAACCCACGGTGCGCAGTCGTTTGCACCACTCCCAGCTGTTGCGCCAGGGCGGTGAGGTTGTATCGGGGAGCAGTTGGCAAGAGCACTGACGCCAAATCGTAAGTATCGATGCTTTGGTTGTTTCGGAAAAGGCCGGCCTTCTGCAGGAAGGCCAGATCAAAAGCAATATTTTGGCCTATGATGATGGCATCACCCACAAAACGAACCAGATCGGGCAGCGCGTCCAAAAGGAACGGCGCGTTTACCACCATGGTATTGCTGATGCCAGTCAGGTTGGTAATGAAGTTTGATATGGGTTTTCGGGGATTAATCAGGGTTGAGTATTCGGCTTCAACCCGGTTTTCATTAAATTTTACCGCCCCAATCTCAATGATTGCGTCGGAGTTCGGATCAAGGCCAGTAGTTTCAAGATCAAGGGAGACGAATGTTGTCATGAGGTGGATTATACCTTTTCGAACAGACCAGCGTTGGAAAACCGGATTTTTGTTCCCCGCCGGTGCGTAACAAACATCCTAATGGGGATGGAGAAAAGAAAAGCTCCCTTGCGGGAGCTTTTTGGAATTATTTGACAAGGCCGAAACCGGAAAGCAAGATCAGGAAGATGAGCAGAGGGGTAACAAACTTGAGCATGAAGAAGAAAAATTTGTTCACTTTTTCGTTCTTCAATTCACCCTGATTGCTAAGTTGGGCATTTAGTTTGGGGTACTTCCAGACCCAACCCACAAAGACGGAAATCAGCAAGCCGCCTACTGTCAATAAGATGTTGGATGTGACAAAGTCATAGAAGTCGAAGAATGTCTTTCCGAATATCAGTGTGTTCGCGGTAGTGCTGCTGGAAAGAGCAGCCGGCACGCCGACGATGGCAATACCAACTACGGTAATGATTGTTGCGGTCACCCGTTTCAGTTTAAGGTGGTTTTCAAAATAGGAAGTGATAACCTCCAGAAGGGAAAGAATGGCACCAGTTGCCGCCAACGCGGTGAGGATGAAGAAGATAATCATAAAGAAGTTACCAAAGGGCATGGAAGCAAATACTGCCGGGATGGTAATGAAGAGCAGCGACGGTCCTGCACCTGGCTCGAAGCCCAGAGCGAATACAGCCGGGAAGATGGCCAGGCCTGCCATAATCGAAATCAACAAGTCCAGAAGTACGATCCGGGTTGCTGTTATCGGGATATTCTGGTCTTTACGGAAGTAGGCTCCATAAGTCATCATGCAGCCCATTCCCACTGAAAGTTTAAAGAAAGCCAGGCCAAGCGCGGTAAGAACGGTTGTAAACGTAACCTTTGACCAGTCAGGTTTGAAAAGAAATTCGAGACCCTTGGCTGCACCAGGAAGGGTAACACTCCGCACAATAACAATAATCAGCAGCACAAAAAGCAGAGGCAGAGCCCGTTTGATAGTGGCTTCAATGCCTTTGACTACCCCAAGCGCGATTATCAGGCCGGTGAGCAACAGAACAACCCACTGCCAAATGAGCGATTGGACTGGACTGGTCACCAAATCAGTAAAGATTTTTCCATTAATGGCCGGGTCCGTGGATAGTTTGCCGAGAGTGATAGCTTTGCCAATATATGCCACAACCCATCCAGCCACCTCAGAATAAAAGGCCATAATCAAAAGGCAGCCAAAATGCCACTTGCTCCGATGATCCACCAGGCACTTTTAGGTGCCAGTTTTTGCATCGTTCCAATC
>DATIUL010000239.1:0-2402 GCA_035466865.1 Anaerolineaceae bacterium
GCCAAAGCGGTGCTGCGGGAAGATCGGCTGGGCTCCCTGACGGTTGGCAAACAGGCGGACCTCATCCTATTGAACAGCTCGAATTACCAAAATCTTTCTTATCGCTACGGGACGAACCAGGTGGCTCTGGTTATTAAAAAAGGCGTCCTCTATCCAAACCCGGCATGAGTACAAACCTGCTGGATATCTTTTGGTTGCGGATGGTTCTGAATTACCTGATCATCCTCCTGGCCTTCGCCTTGATGGCGCTGGTCATTCACAAGCTGCTGCAGTTCACGCTTAAACAAACCTTGATAGGGCTGGGCATTATTGCCATTCTTTTCTTTGCCGCTCAAGCCTTTGGTTTGGTCCATATCTCCATCCTCTAAGGAAGCCAATGTGCCCAACGATTGAAGAAGCCCAAAAATGGTATCAGAGCGCCGACCCGGTGCATGATTTTGAACATGTCATGCGCGTGTACCGCCTTTCCGAGCGCATAGCCCTGGCAGAAGGTGCAGACCTGGAAATTGTGCACGCAGCCGCACTACTGCATGACAGCGTCGGTTCAGCCCCGGGCGGGGACGGTCAGGCACGTAAGGAGCACCATCTTGCCTCAGCGGAATTTGCGGCTGAGGTACTGGCTGTGGAAGGCTGGCCAAGCGAACGAATCGCGGCCGTGCAGCATTGCATCCGGGGGCACCGCTTCCGCCACTCAGGTGAGCGCCCTGAAACGCTCGAAGCCCAGTGCCTCTTCGATGCTGATAAACTGGATGTGCTTGGGGCCATTGGTGCTGCCCGCACAATTGCTTATGCTGCTTTGGCGGGTGAGCCTTCATTCTCGGAGCCTTCAGAACAATTCCTTCTTACCGGCGTGAAGGAACCGGGGGAACCGCACAGTTCTTATCATGAGTATTTATTTAAATTACGCAAAGTGAAAGACCTGCTTTTTACGCGCACAGGAAAGGCTATAGCTGAGGCACGCGACCGTTTTCTGCGAGAGTTTTACGAGGAGCTGAAGGCGGAATACCGCGGTGAGGCCTGATTCAGGCTTTTGCTTGCTTGTGATTGAAGGTTTTACAGATGTAAATTGAGGTCAAAGGAGAAAGAATGATCGGTGCCATCATCGGGGATATTGTTGGTTCACGCTTTGAGTTTGCCAACCATCGCCATTATGATGGTTTTGACCTGTTTGCCCAGCTCTGCGATTTTACCGATGATACCGTTCTGACAGTGGCTACCGCCAAAGTGCTGCTGGACGGTGGTTCTTACACAGAGGCTTACCGTGATTTTGCCCGGCGCTACCCGTTTAGAGGCTATGGCGGCAGGTTTAGCCGTTGGATAGCTAACGAGCATATGGGACCCTATAACAGCTTTGGGAATGGTTCCGCCATGCGCGTCAGTCCGGTGGGCTTTGCTTTTGGCGACCTGGAAATGACCCTTGCAGAGGCCAAACGCAGCGCGGAAGTTACCCACAACCACCCGGAAGGCATCAAGGGGGCTCAAGCTTTGGCTCAGGCAATCTTTATGGCCAGGCAAGGCGAGTCCAAAGAGGGCATCAGGCAGGCAATTGCCGCCTCTTTTGGTTATGACTTCTCAAGATCCATTGAGCAGATCCGGCGGGTCAACCGGTTTGACGAAACCTGCCAGGGCAGCCTACCCGAGGCGCTGACGTGTTTTTTTGAATCGCGGGATTTTGAGGATTGCCTGCGCCTGTCGGTCTCGATTGGGGGTGATACCGATACGATTGCCTGTATGGCCGGCGGGCTTGCCCAGGCGTACTATAAAGCCATTCCATCTTGGATTGTGGAGGAGGCCAGGGCGTTTTTGCCGGAGGAGTTCAAGGAAATCCTTGGGCGTTTTGAGCTTACCTATCCGGATGCCGCTGTTTGAGCTGGCTGATCCGAATTTGATCGTTTGAGCTGGAAATAAGACCAATCACCCCCGCTGCGCGGACACTCTTTGCCAAAGAGGGCCAAGGAAACAAAGAATTCTCACTTTGTTCGGAATGACTCTGAACGTGCCTACGTTCACATACCCTACCACCACGTGGCAAGCACAAGCCGTGTGTGGGTTGTGCCGGTCAGGTCTCAATACAATCGTTTGGGTTATTTTCGTTGAAATGAAAATGGGTGTAGGGCGAGATTGACCATCTGTGGTCAATCCGCCGATTAAGATTTGTGCCAATCATGAAATTCTTACTGATGGCGGATTGGTGAAAACCGCACCAATCTCGCCCTACCTGAGAACTAGAAGTTGTTTTGCTGCGCTCAATACGACAAATGGAGGAGGTAATAGGGCGTAGGGCGCGATTGACCAATTGTGGTCAATCCGCCGATTAAGATTTATGCCAATCATGAAATTCTTACTGTTGGCGGATTGGTGAAAACCGCACCAATCTCGCCCTACAGGAGATCTAGAAGTTG
>DATIUL010000240.1:0-2022 GCA_035466865.1 Anaerolineaceae bacterium
TTGAGCAGGGTCCAAATTACCTTGTTTTAAATATGAAAAGCCTAAGTTATTGATAACTTCAATATCAGACTTGTCTAATTTGTTGGCTTCTTCAAACATCTTTACCGCATTACTAAAATCCCCCTCTTTAAGTGACGCTAAACCTTTAGCGTTAATCGTCCTCGCCGTCTTCTTGTTACCTTTTGCTGGCCTAGGTAAGCTTTCGATTTGAAGTTTTGTTTGCTGTATTTCTGATTCGTGACTTAATCCACCATCATTCAAGGCATACTCAAGCATACGCATAACCATGATTTGTGGTGTATCTGCTGAAGCAATATTATTGCTTTTATCCAGCGCAGGCTCTTTCTGTTTTGGCCGTTCCTGGATTACAAGCGGTCGCGGCATTGTTTTTACTAATGACTGTTCCAACGGTATTGATGCCTCCTTCGCTGGTGTTTCTATTATCTTGGGCTGCTCCGATGAAGATTGCACTGCATTAGCGTCCCGAACTACTTTAGCCACATCAGCCTTTTTATTTTCGCTTATTCCGGCGACTTCAGTGTACTGAGAGTCTACTCTTTCATGTCTTGTAAAAATATATATGGACAAGAAAACAAGCAACGCCAAGACGATGACGCCCACACGACGATTCTTATTATCAATAACCTCAGGATTACTAACCCCAGGATAATCAATCCCACAATACGGGCAAGTTTTTGCTTCTGTTGAAACCTCTTTTTTACATTCTTTGCAGTTAGTTAATGCCATGAGCTTCCCTTTGCGCGACCTTGGGGCTAAGTTACTCCCCACTCATGTGATAGCAAGACTAGGGTGCATTAACCCCAAAATACCCACGACTATCAAATATACGGCCACAAAATAATTTAAAAACCTCGGTACCAGCAAAATTAATATCCCTATCACAATTGCCAGTATGGGTTCGATCGCAATATTCATATTCATGGTGGCTCTCCTAAATGTAAGTTGAAAAAGTTGGTAGTAAGAATGAATAAAACTCATCATATAGGGACTGCGCCCCAACATCACAATGATGACTGAATGCTAGGCAAATCCGGCCGGGTTCCATTCATCCATCATCTTCTGGCGTGCCGCATTGAGGCCCACCGACATCAATGCTGCAAATTTCTTTAATAGCTCGTAGCCGAATTTCGGTTCCTGTTCGCATCGTGCCAGTATGGCAGCCCCATCAAACTGGAGCAATTCCGAATCCTCTTCGGCCTTGGTTTGAAAATTCCATTGATAGGGTGATATTAACCAAGACCACCCCAGAACCTGGTCCTTATCCAGAGTCTGGATCTCCAAGGTCGGTCCCATAATTGCCGGCATTTGTATGACGATGCGGCCACTGCGAACCACATAGAACTTGTCCGCGTTTTCGCCCTGCCGAAAAAGGATCTGCCCCTTTTTGATCTCACACGTACTCGAACACTCGCATAGGAATTTCAGGACTTCATCGCTGAACCCGGAGAAAAAATCATGGGCCGTCAGGTACTCGGCAGTTGATGGATTGCTCATTGTTTATCTCCACAAATCATTGGTTACGATGGCGATGAATAGAAATTTTAACGTACCGTTTCTGACAACGAAAGCATTTTGACCGATGGAACCTTACAAAATTCAACGAGGAGCGCATTCCGGACCAAAGCTGCCACTGATTCCAGCGAATATTACCATCACCTGAAAGCACATGTCCTGCCACAACAAACAACCTTAGCATGGTCCAAGCATGCCAGCATTCAACAGAATGACCCAACCAGGCATGCCCGTGTTCGTCAAAATTTAGTAATTACCGAGAAATGAAGAAGCTATGGATATTTCTGGTGAGTTAAACAACTCCCCCAAAGTGCCCCATCCGGTGGAAATATCTGACTACCCGCAAAGTGTAATCCTGGCTGACGGTCTTTAGCCAGCAACAGAGGTCCATCCAAGTCCACATAACGGCTACCTTGCGCTAGAAAAAAAGCGGGAGCCATCGCCAACGATGTTCCCACCATGCATCCGACCATTACCTCAAAACCATGT
>DATIUL010000241.1:0-12057 GCA_035466865.1 Anaerolineaceae bacterium
CTGGCATGCTTACCCGCAAGGACCTGCAAGGCGCGTGGAAACTGGCCAGCGGTGTGATTAATGTGGTTAGCATCGCACTCGTGGGTGTTGCCCTGTTATTTTGGATTTTTGCGCCTTGGGTGGTGCAAAATGTTATTTACATCCTGGCACCCGGCACAAGCATTGGACAACTGGACCTGACTGTAAGGTTATTGCGCATCATGCTGCCAACCGTGATTATCTTTGGTGTTTCTGGTCTTTTCATGGGTATTTTGAACGCACACCAGCACTTTCTCATCCCAGCACTGGCACCTGCACTCTATTCACTGGGGATTATTGGTGGGGCCTTAATCTGGCACAAAGCTGTTGGCGTTGAATCTCTGGCTTATGGCACATTGATTGGCGCACTGCTGCATTTGCTTGTGCAGGTTCCTTCCCTGATTAGATTGAAAAGCCGAAGCTACACGCTGCATGAAGGGCTCCGTGATCCGCATGTGCGCAGGGTGGTGACCCTGATGCTCCCGCGCCTGGTTGGTGCGGGGGTAGTGCAACTCAATTTTGTGGTTAACACGATGATCGCGCTGGGTCTGGAACCAGGCTCGACCGCCGCGCTCAGTTTTGCTTTTATCCTCTTCATGATGCCGCAGCGCATGATAGCGCAATCGGCAGGCATTGCCTCATTGCCAACCCTTTCCGCTCAGGCCGAATTGAAACAATTCGATGCCATGCGCAGCACCCTGGCCAGCATTTTGCGGGGAATCCTACTACTGGCGATTCCCTCCACGATTGGTTTGATCCTGGTCCGCTATCCCCTGGTACGGGTATTGTTAGAGCGAGGCGAATTCAATGCCCGTTCCACCTCCATGGTAGCCTGGGGTTTGATGTGGTACGCGGCTGGGTTGGTAGGTCACTGCCTGGTGGAAGTGCTCAGCAGAGCATTTTATGCTCTGCATGATACCCGGACCCCAGTGGGGGTTGGTATTGGCGCGATGGGCCTAAATATCGGGCTCTCCTTCCTGCTGTCAGGGTGGTTCCGCTCAATGGGCCAGTTTGGCCTGGGTGGCTTGGCCTTGGCAAACTCGGTGGCAACAGGCATCGAAAGTGTGATTTTGGTTCTTATTTTGAGAAAACGGCTGGACGGATTAGCAGGACGGTCGATTTTGGATAGCGCTTGGAAAGCTATCATAGGGGCAATTCTGATGGGAGCTGGTATTTTGGCATTGTCAGCCACTTTTGCAGGCAGATCTCTTGTGACCTTGCTCAGCGGAGTCTTTGCGGGGGTTTTGATTTATGGGCTGATTATGTATTTGTTCAAAGTGCCAGAGTTTAGGCAGCTTCTTGCGGCGCTAAAACGCAGGCTTGCCAGGCTTGGTTGAAGATACTGCCAACGCTAAGGCGGTGCCTTAGCCACATCTCAGGGTCTTTAGCTTGGTGAGCTCAGCTAAAAAAATATCTTTTCGAAATCAGTTTTAACTTAGGCGTTGTGTACACTTCAGTCTCTCAATACACTCCCATGAGTTTACAGACTAAAAGGCCTACAAAAGTGCCAAATATGGCACCTACAGCCGCTTCGGCGGGGGAGTGCCCAATGATTTCGGCCAGGGTTTTCATTTCTGCCTGATCCCATTTTTCCATTTTTTTGAGCTGCTCAAGAATTATATTGATGCGTACAGCATGAAAACCTGACTGGCGGCGGACGCCGGCGGCATCGTAAATCACTATTCCAGTTATGCACAAAGCTAAAAGGAAAACAGGCGAACCCCAACCAGTGGTTAGACCAATGCTGGTGGTAACGGCGGTCATCACCGCGGAATGCGAGGAAGGCATGTGGCCTGGATCAAAGAACAAGCCCCAATCCCATTTTTTGGTTTGAAGGGCCTCCAGCGGCACCTTTAGAATTTGGGCGAACAACCAAGCAGTGAAGGTGGCAACAGTAATTGGGTTGGAGAGGAACTCTTTCATAATTTTGTCTTAGTCCTCTTCAGCCGTAAGCTTGGCAGGATTGAGCATTTCCACCCGTTGTTGGGCTTTCTCAAGAATTTGTGCACATTGGTCAGCCAATTTCTGGCCTTGCTCATAAAGCGTAAGCGCTTCTTCCAGTGGCAAATCAGCAGATTCCAGGCGGGTGATAATGTTCTGTAGTTGCTGGAAGGTAAGTTCAAAGTTCATGATTTCAGTTTTTTCTGTCATGGATTTCTCCTGGATCGATTGATGTGATGTTCGCGTCCAAACTGCCGTCCTGTAACTGGATCAGAGTTTCCTGGCCCAAAAAGGCACTTTTTATACTGCTCAATACGCGGCCGGAGCTCTTATCGGTCAGAATAGCATAACCACGGGAAAGTACGGCGCGTGGATTAAGGGCGTTCATTTGTGCAGTGGCTGTTGACAACTTGAGACCTGCCGCCCGCAAAGGGTAGTTTACGGCCAGGTCAAGACGTTCACGCAAGTCATCCAGGCGTTGCAGGGCATTGCCGACGCGGTACAGGGGGGCAGTGCGCCTCAGTTCAGCCCTAGCTAATTGCAGGCTTTGAGATGCCACTTGTATTTTATTAAGGGTCGCGGTCTGTAATTGTTGCTGAAAAGCACTGAGATTTATAAGTAAGTCATCCCGGGTAATACTACTGGCGCGTTCCGCCGCGGCGGTAGGAGTTGGGGCGCGTAAATCTGAAACAAAATCAACCAGGGTGAAATCAGTCTCGTGACCTACGCCGGTGATAACCGGGATGGGGCTGTTATAGACTGCGCGCGCAAGTGCTTCATCGTTGAATGCCCAGAGGTCTTCGATGGAGCCTCCACCTCTTGCAAGGATAATCAAGTCCAGGTCTTTACGCCTGGTCAGGGCATTGAGAGCAATCAGGATCTCTTTGGGGGCATCTACTCCTTGCACGGCGCTGGGAGCAATGCTTACTTTGAGGTCTGGGCGGCGACGGGCAAGGGTGTCGAGGATATCCCGCAATGCAGCCCCGGTAGCTGATGTCACGACGCCAATGTGCGAAGGATAGGCAGGGATGGGGCGTTTGTGAGCCTGATCAAAAAGACCTTCGCCTTCCAGCTTGCTCTTCAGGCGCATAAATTCTGCAAAAAGCTGCCCTTCACCGGCTGGGCGAAGCTCGTCGATATAAAGCTGGACCGTTCCACCAGCGGGATAAACACTCATGCTGCCGTGAGCTTCAACCAACTGGCCATCACGGGGCTGAAAGTGCAGGCGCAGGGCAGCGCCCTTCCAAATCACACAGCGCATTTGTGAATCAGCATCTTTGAGGCTGAAGTAAAGGTGCCCGGACTTGGGGGAAGAAAAGTTGGAGATTTCACCGCGCACCCACAGATCTTGCAGAACCGGGTCGCTTTCCAGAACCTCGCGCAGGTAATTAGTGAGGGAGGTAATGCTAAGGATGGTAGGGGTGGGCAGGGAGAAATCTAACATGATAAATCAAGCATATTCTAAATAAATTAGCTTGTCAAACGCAAAGGTGTAGTTTTTGGGTTGCCGATTTAGGTATAATTCCATTATTCCTGGAGGCAAAATGAAAAAACTATTTGTTGCTCTTGTATTGACGCTTTTAATTGTTACAGCGTGTATTCCTGTGCAAGCCCCTGCAGAAAACTATCCAGCTACAGTGATTGCCATGGAAGTCAAGATAAAGCTGATGGAAGAAGCCATAAAAGCCACCGGCCAGGCAGTCGCTACCAGCCAGATGATTCCAACGCAAGCACTTCCTACCCTGGCACCTTGTCCAACTTGCGCGCCGAGCACCCTGGTGGTAACAGCAACCGCAGCACCTCAACCAACGGCCACGCCCAGCCCCACAACCACGGGTGCCCCAACCGGCGGCATTTCAGGCGCCCTCAATTACCCATCCTCGCACATCCCTGCCCAGAGAGTTGTCGCGTTTAACATCAAGACTGGATTCTGGTACTGGCAAAATACAAGCGATGGCACCTCAAGTTATAGTTTTGAAAAACTACCCGTGGGGATCTATCACGTGGTCAGTTACCTGATATCAAATCCAGGTGCTTTGGCTGGAGGTTATTCGCAAGCCGTTCCCTGCGGGTTGTCGGTTGCCTGCACAGACCACAGCCTGATTGATGTGGAAGTGAAAGCCGGCCAGGTGACAACGGGTGTTGACACCTTTGACTGGTATGCTGACCTGGCTTCATCAGGCTGGCCAGCTGATCCGACCCAAAATTAAGACCTCAACGCACCGCACCTATTTTCATAAAGGAATGAATATGCCGCCCGTCAAACGGGCGGCTTGCTTTGCCGTAGAACAGATTGTTTTAGGAATTGTTAGTTGGGGTGGGAACACGTGAGGCTTTATAATAGAGCCATTCCTGATGAGGTGAAAAAGAGACTCGGCATGAAATTATTATCTTTCTATAGAAAACTAATCCCAGTATTGTGCGTGTTGATTTTAGCAACCCTAGCCTGTACTTCAACTCTACCCACTGCCGTTGTATTGCCGACCGCTGTTCCTAATGGTTGGGTTGAAGTGAGCACCCGTATGCCGACTTCCGCCATCCAACTGGGCAACAATTTTGACATCACAGTTACCATAAGTAATACCAGTCAATACAACCAGCGCATCACAGGTATCCAAATTCCAGCTTCCTTTATCGGGCAAGCAAACTATGTGGGGTCAGACCCCAACCTCACGGCTACACGAGATGCAAACGGCAACCTGGTGATGGCCTTAAATGATGTGATGGCACCTCAAGGCAGCGGAGAAATTACTTTTCGCTTCAATTCGGCAAATCCAGGCACCTTAAGCGGTGTTGGAACTGTAACAACAGATAGCGGCGCTTATAACTTTAATTTAAGCGTGACAATTGCTGGAAACACTAACCCCAGCGGATGGAACCCAGGTGTATCACCGACCTCCACTGCACCAGCCCTGGGGAAAATTCCCTATCAGGCGGTTGTACAAATCAAAGCCATCATCCGCATGCAAGGGCAGGATCAGGTTGGATGGACGGGTTCAGGCACCATCATTTCAAAAGATGGCCTGATCCTCACCAACGCGCATGTGGTTTTGGCACCCAGGCTGTATGATCTGCAATACCTGGTTATTGCCCTGACTGTGGCACAAGACCAACCTCCGAAGGATAGTTACATTGCCAGCATTGTACAGGCGGATGCCAACATGGACATTGCGCTCATTAAACCGAGTTCCGATCTGGACGGCAATGCCATCAACTACAGCGCGCTTAACCTGCCATTTGTACCGCTCGGAAATTCGAATGCGCTTTCGCTGGGGGATACAATCACAGTGCTCGGATACCCTGGCATTGGCGGTGAGACTATCACCCTGACAAAAGGACAGGTTAGCGGTTTTAGTTCTGAACAACCTTACGGAAACAGGGCCTGGATAAAGACCAATGCCACCATTTCGGGTGGTAATTCGGGCGGCCTGGCAGTAAATGACAACGGTGAGTTGATTGGCGTGCCCTCCCAGGTGGGCAGCGGTGATGTGAGGTCAGATTCCATCGTTGATTGCCGTGCCATTGTGGACACAAACCGGGATGGGATGATCAACGACGATGATACCTGCGTTCCCACTGGCGGATTTATTAATGCTCTCAGACCGATCCAAATTGCCATGCCCCTCATTCAAAAGGCCATGGCTGGGCAAGTGGGCATAGAAGCTGGCACGACCAACGGTGAAAGTTTTACAGGCAGTGGCAAGGTAATCTTCAAGGACGACTTTTCCAAAACCACTTCGGGCTGGCCATCGAAACAAACCGATACGGGTTCCAAGGGCTACCAGAATGGTTATTACAGCATTTCTGTGACCGAGCCGAATTATCTGCAGTGGGCTTCGCTTGATTACAGCTATGATAATCTGATCATGAGTGTGGATGCAAAAGTTCTGAATCCTGTAGGAGATAGCGATTTTGGCTTCATATGCGGTGCTCAGGATACAGAGCATTTTTGGGCGCTTGAAATTTCGGAGGATGGATACTATTCAATCTGGAGACAAAATGGGGCGGAGTACACGGCCCTGGTGGATTGGACTTATGCTGATCAAATTGCCGCGGGCGGACCTTACGCTTTGGCCGGATATTGTGGCACGCAAGGCTTGGGACTGGCAGTTAATGGCATGCTTCTCGGTGAAATTGTTGACCCTAACTTTCAGACTGGTCCAGTGGGTTTGATTGTGGGTACATTCAGCCAGCCTGGCATCACTGTAGGGTTTGATAACTACCAACTTACGCAACCATAGGAAAAGCATATGCAGATCGAACATTTTCAGATCAATCATCTTGTCAAAGGCGAAGACCTGAACCACCACGGCACGCTCTTCGCGGGGCGTGGCGCAGAATGGTTCGTGGAAGCCGGGTTTATTGCTGCCGCGAATTATTTGCCAGCCAAATACATTTTGTGCATGAAAATCCATGGGATGACTTTTAAACGGCCAGTCAGGCCAGGTGAAGTAGTCTGCCTGGAATCTGCACTTGTCTGGACTGGCAGGAGTCGTTTGATTGCGCATGTGAGTGGTGCTGTGAGAGGGGCTGAAGCTATCGAAGGCTTTATGACCTTTGTCTATGTAGACGATGAAGGCAAGACACGCCCGCACGGCCTGGAATTTGATGCAAGCAGCGCGGAAGAATCTGCTCTTCAATTGGAAGCCCAAAAACTAACTTACTAGTATTTGTTAAAGGACCGCAAAAGCACATAACTATGAAGACAACAATAGCCTGCTCTACCGTAAGTGTGGACCATCTCCGTGTAAAGGGTGTGAGTTTGTACCATTTGCCCTATTACCCAGACGCTCGCGGTGACCTTACCGTAGGAGAATTAGGCTGTGGCTTGCCATTTGTTCCAAAGCGTTATTTTGTGGTTTATTCTGTACCTGGCCCCGAAAACCGGGGTGACCACGCCCATATTGCGTGCGAACAATTTATGCTCTGCCTAAAGGGTAGCTGCAAAGTAATGGTTGATGACGGCAGCCATTCTGAAGATATTTTGATGGATGATCCTACCCTTGGACTGTATGTGCCCCCGATGGTTTGGGCCAAGGAGCATCATTATTCCAGCGATGCAGTGCTCTTGGTGCTGGCATCGGAGGTCTACCAGGCGGAAGATTACATCCGGGATTATGAAGAATACCTCAGGAGGCTGCATGGATAAGAAGATTCCCTTTCTCGACCTGAAAGCCGCTTATCTTGAAGCCAAAGGCGCAATTGATGCCGCTTATCAGCGTGTGATGGATTCCGGCTGGTATATCCTGGGTGAAGAACTTGAGGCTTTTGAGAGTGAATTTGCCCAGTTTAGCGGTGCAAGGCATTGCATTGGGGTTGGAAACGGGTTGGAGGCCTTGGTTTTGATTCTGCTTGCAAAGGGAATAGGCCCAGGGGACGAGGTGATTGTGCCCTCCAATACCTATATTGCCTCCTGGTTGGCAGTTTCGATGGCAGGGGCAAAATTGGTGCCTGTTGAACCCAACTTGGGAACCTATAACCTGGACCCTGACTGCATTGAAGCAGCGATTACACCTGCCACGAAGGCGATTATGCCAGTGCATCTGTATGGCCAAAAAGCAGAAATGAAGCCAATAATTGAGATTACCAACCGGCATGAGCTTTTTGTGATCGAAGATAGCGCGCAAATGCAGCTGCGGGGGCATGCCCCTGTTAAGGATGTGAATGCAGGTTCGGCCGCGGGTTTTAGCTTTTACCCGGGCAAGAATCTTGGTGCTTTCGGAGATGCCGGTTGTGTAGTGACGGATGATGACCAACTGGCTGCAAACCTAAAAAAACTGCGAAATTATGGCTCTCAACAGAAATATTTCAACGAGGTAAAAGGCCGGAATTCCCGGCTGGACCCGTTACAGGCGGCATTCCTGCGGGCGAAATTACCCTTGCTTGAAAGTTGGAACCTGCGTAGGGCACAAGTTGCAGAATATTACCGGGAAAACTTAGCCGGGCTGGATGGGCTGGTATTGCCCGTGATTGCCAGCGGTTGCCCGCATGCCTGGCACATATTTGCCATCAGACATCCTGAACGGAATGCATTGCAGACCTGGTTAACCGAACGCGGCATTGGGACTTTGATTCACTACCCAATCCCACCACACCTTTCAGAAGCTTACTCGGATCTGGGTTATCGGAAAGGTGACTTCCCGATTGCGGAGGAAATTCATCAAACTGAACTCAGCTTACCGATGGGACCGCACTTGAGCATGGAAGATGCTGCAAATGTTGTAAATGCCATAAAGGAGTTTTGCCAAATTCCAAGGTAAATACGGCATAAACTGCTAACTTGCCGCATCTAACGCGGCCTTAGATAGTGTGAAAATCATTTTTCATAGGATTCTTCCTGTGTGACTTATCCTCAAATAGGTGATGACCCTTGATAGCCATCCGCGAAAAATTTAAAGAAATAATCTGGGCGGTATTGCCAATTGTTGGCATCGTGCTGCTTATTCATTTCTTTGTCATCCACCTTGAAACAATCACGCTCGTAAAATTTTTACTAGGCGCGGTTTTCATGGTTATCGGCATCCCCATTTTTCTTTATGGGATTGACCTCTCCATTACCCCGATTGGCGACCACCTTAGCGAAGCATTGGTGAAAACTGACCACGTTAGCTGGATTTTGATTGGGGGTATCTTCCTCGGTTTTATTGCCTCAGCGGCTGAAATCGATTTACACATCCTGGGGAGGCAGGTGAGCGCCATCACTGGTGGCAGATTCAACTCAAACCTGCTGGTACTGATGGTTTCTGTGCTTATCGGATTGATGGTTGCACTCTCTTTACTGAGAATTCTCAAAAACTATCGTCTCAATCGGGTATTGGCGGTACTTTATGGCATTATCCTGATATTGGGCATCTTTACAAGACCCGAAGTTTTAGCCATCGCTTTTGACGCGTCCGGATCGACAACCGGGTCGATCTCAGTACCATTTTTGCTGGCAATTTCGGTTGGGGTTTCTTCGCTTACCCGCAGCAGAGAAGTGGAAACCAACGATGCCTTTGGTATTCTTGGGATTGCTTCAGCGGGGGCCATAATTGCCGTCATGCTACAAGGTTTGTTCTATAAGGGAGATCTTTTGGTTGGCAGTTTACCAGTAGCCACTCCAATTGAACAATCAGTGTTTTTAGACTTTCTTAAGGCTATACCCTCCCAGGCCCTGAACACGGCTATCATCTTATTGCCAATCCTGTTGACCTTTTTTGCAGCCAACTTTTTGTCACTCAAACTGAAGAGCCTGCAGTTGAAACGAATCCTGATTGGGACTTTGTATACCTACATCGGTGTGGTCATTTTCCAGACAGGTGTTGATGCAGGGTTTATTGCCGCCAGCCAGAAAATTGGTTTCCAAATCGCGGCAATGGAGAAGCCCTGGCTACTGATCCTGGTGGGTGTGGTATTGGGGGTGAGCACCGTGCCGGCGGAACCATCCATTCACATTTTGACCAGACGCATTGAAGATGAAACCGCGGGTGCCATCAGGGCAAATGTGGTGATGATAGCCATGTGCTTGGGGATTGCCTTATCTGTCGTGTTCTCAATGTTGCGCATTTTGATTCCCTCGGTCCAGCTTTGGCATTTCCTGCTGCCAGGCACAGTGATAGCCATAGCACTTTCGTTTGTGGTGCCGGACCTTTTTGTAGGGATTGCTTTTGACTCTGGCGGGGTGGCTTCTGGCACGATGATCGCAGTACTTTTGCTGCCTTTTGCAAATGGGGCGGCAGCGTATATTCCGACCGCGAATATCATGCAGGATGGTTTTGGGATTATCGCTATGGTGGCCATGACACCGCTAATTACTCTGCAATTAATGGGATTGGTTTACAAGTTGAAGATTCGGGCACAGGACAAGGCTATTCGCGAGGCCCTCGACGAGGAGGAGTTTGATGCAAACACTGGATGATCGCTTGGGTATAAATCGTTTGCTGATTGTTATTGTTTCAAGAGGAAAAGGCAGGAGCATTCAGGAAATGTTGCTGGTTAAAGGAGCCCGTATGGCTTCTTGCATGTTTGGTAGAAGTACCGCAAGCGGGCATTTACTTCATAGCCTGGCACTGGACGCAGAGGAGAAGGAAGTGGTAATTGCTTTTATTGCCGCGAGAAAGGTGCCGGAAATCTTCGATGATCTATTGTCACGGCATTACTTTGCCAAACCCGATACAGGAGTAGCTTTTACGCTGCCATTGATTGCTTCATTCTCATTGCTGGAGCCGAACCCGGAGAAAATGGAAGCATTTTTCGGCCAAGAGTTTGACGTGGAAGCAACGGACTCTGTGGACGATGAATTGCGGCAAGAGTACGCATTGGCCATGCTAATTACAGACAAAGGCAAGGCAGCTCAGGCCTTGGAGCTTGCCCAAGAACACGGTTTTTTGGGTGGAACGATAATCCGGGCGCATGGGTCTGGTGGTGCATTAAGTGTTGCGTTGAACATGCATATTGAACCAGAAAAGGACCTGCTGATGATTCTTACGCCCCAAAAGCGAGGGGAAGAGCTGCAGGGGTATTTTGTGGGTACTCTTAACCTTGAAGAAGCTAACACAGGCGTAACAGCACTGATTGAGGCGATTGATGTACTGGGGGTAGACCGTGGCAGCTCTGCTGGGGAGGCATCGAAATGAAACGACAGTTTTTAATATTACTGCGCGCATTCCATGGCAAATCTGAACCCATCCTTGAGCAAGCCCGTATGGTAGGGGCAAAAGGTGGAACTGTCATCCATAGCCGGCTAAGAGTTGGAACGACGCGGCATTTCTTTCCTGATTTGGAAATTTCGGAAGAAGAGGAATTGGTATTGATCTTGGCTGATCTTCAAACTGCTAAAGCTATCTGCAAGCGCATGCTCGTGGGAGTTGAGAAAGGGCAGGAGCTGGGCAGTAGGATCTACATAATTCCAGTGGCGTCGGCTCAAGGATTGGCCGGCCATCTGCTCACTGTGGATTGAAGAATGTAAATATTACCGAAAGTAAAAATTCTGCCATTCCCCAATAAAAAAGATGCGCACAGACATGGTGCGCATCTTTTGTCAATTAACTTGGTTTATGACCGGCGGCTGCCGCTGGCACGACCAGCCATAGATATGTAGTAGAAAATCTGAACTAAAGAAGTGACCAGACCAGCAACATAGGTCCAGGCAGCGGCTTTGAGCATATCATCGACGCCTTTGCGTTCCTCTTCGCTCACCACCAGACCGGAATCGTCCAGCATTTTCCGCGCACGGTTGGATGCATCCAGTTCCACGGGTAAAGTCACTAAAGAGAACAAGGCTGTACCTGAGAAGAGGATAATCCCAATCCAGGTAAGTCCGGTTATTTGAAGGGCGATACCGATCATAACCAGGATAATACCTATATTGGAGCCCAAGCCCACAATCGGCACAATGGTGGAACGTAAACGCATGGGGCCGTAACCTTCTTTGTCTTGCAGGGCATGGCCAAGCTCATGGGCGGTGATTGCCATGGCGGCAATGGAGGGCACGTCCGCAACTCCTTGGGAAAGTGAGAGTGAATCGTTGCGTGGATCGTAATGGTCCGTTAGAGTGCCTTCAATGCGTCCAACAGTGACATTCTGGAGACCGATGCGCGGTTTTAGGTGTTCGGCGGTGTCAACCCCTGTGACCCTATGGGTGTTGGGAAGTTGGCTCCATTTGCTAAAGGCGCCTTTGACTTTTGACTGCGCCCACAGTGAGAGGAGAAATGCTGGAAGCATGAAAATTAGATAAGATAAGTTCATATTGAGACTCCTTTTTGGGTCCGAAATCGGATTGAATTTTCGGAATTACTTGAAGAAATTTTACCATTTCGGCTAACGCAAAGGGTATTTGTCTAATGGTTATGATTATCAGGTTGTGAATGGTGAGAAGCTTGTGTTCGTAGATTCAATCCGGAATGCTTTTCAGCGTTCCTTACTTTGGGAAACAAGATTACAGGCCCTTGCCCTGCGGGCTTTGCACGCAAGCCGTCGCAAAAAGCTCGAGTTACCCCAACGAAAGGATCAAGCCACTTAATTTTTCTGTCATTCTGAGCGCAGCGAAGAATCTTCCTGCTGCAGGTCGGATCTAGAAGTTCCTTCGGCGGGGCCTCAGGATGACAAACCAATATTAAC
>DATIUL010000242.1:0-2838 GCA_035466865.1 Anaerolineaceae bacterium
GTTGAGGGTAGCACATGACCATATCTTTGTAAGCACAATTCGGAGCGCAGCTTGCCTGACCAAAGGCGGTAGCTGGTTTGACTTCTGCGGCAGCGGGGGCAGCGGGCGTTGCGGCAGTACCGCAGGCGCTCAGAGCCAAAGCAAAGATCACAGCCAGAAGTAGGAACTTGATGGAATTCTTTTTGAAAAACATACTCTCCTCCAATTGATTAATTTGATAGTTTTGAGTTATATTTTCATGAGCGAATAAACTCAACATCGATCGAGCTTGTTCGACTATCCTGGAGATGCTCTGGTTGGTTCCCTATTAATCGGAGCATTTCCATATTCACAAAATCTTGAAAATAACCACCTCCTTCTTAGATTTACGAACTTTGACGGATAATTAATTCAGGTTGAATTGTGATGTATTTTGGCTCCACCCCTTTGTTTTCCGTCAATTTTATTTTTATTTGTGAAACCAACTCGGTTACTGCAATTCGACCCAGTTCTTCTCCATTTTGATAGACAGTCGATAAAGATGGAACGTAAAACTCCGACTCAGCAATCCCATCAAACCCGACTATCGAAAGATCGCGCGGAATTTTTTTGCCAATTTCTGACGCAGTCTGGAGGATGCTCAAAGCCATCTGGTCGTTCCCAACGAAGATGCCATCGACTTCGGGAAATTTTTCAATCAACTCCAAAAAGGCTCTTTTTCCGCTCTTTGAAGACCAGTTTCCCTGCGTCCACATGCGATCGTCCACCCTGATCCCGGCCTCTGCTAATGCGGATTCCCAGCCCATCTTCCGTTGCCGGGCTTCCCACCAATCGAGCGGACCAGAGATATGGGCGATATTTTTCCTGCCCTGCTGAATCAAATGGTTCACTGCCACCCTGGCACCCGTGAAGTTGTCGGTTGTGACAATCGTGACGTTTTTTTCTTCTTCCATGGTCAGGAAAATGATTGGGATATCGAACCTGGGGAAAACATCCTTAATCCATTGCCTGTTATCTTCAACCTCTGGAGCTGCCCAGATAATCCCATCCGCCTGATGGGCTTTAAACCAATCCAGTACAGGAATGATATTGGCGGAATTTGAATTCTGAACCTCTTTTAGCAACAAACCATAACCCAATTCTTCGGCTTTGTTAGTAATGCCGCTTAATACCTGCGAAGGACCAAGGTATTTCAAGCCTGAGATTACGACTCCAAAAAGATAACTTTTTTGTCTGGATAAACTCAGCGCAACAGCGTTTCGCTGGAAGTTGAGTTCCACCATAATTTCTTTAACCCGCTGCCTGGTTTCCTCCGACACTTCCAGCCGATTATTTAATACACGCGAAACAGTTTGCCTTGAAACACCGGCTTTTTCTGCTACATCGTAAATGGTGGCGTTACTCTTTTTGATCAAAGCGGCCTCAAAAAACAGCGGTTTTGGGATTGTGACCGGTCACGTGACCGCTCACATATATAATAGCGGATTTTAGGCAAAAGTCAATAGGGCAATTTACAGAATATTAATATTCTTAACAAATGTTCCTATAAAGAGTATTTCGCTTCTAGATTACAGGAAAGTCGCCCTTTGAGGGGTTCGATTTTCAGGCAAGGGGTTTGGATAGCGTCTCTCGATGGGGTTCGGTTCAACAAAAAAGACACCTTTTCAGGTGTCTTTGGTTTTAGTAGCGGGGAGCGGATTCGATACCCCTTCGGAGTACTTACCACTGACCTCCGGGTTATGCGCCCGACGAGCTGCCGCTCTAACTTCGCGATCGCTCCCAACTATACCGAAGCTTATAAATAATTCATGAATGCAATAAATAACGGGAAATTGGGTCGATAATTTCCGTTTTGGAATAATTCACTGCGAAAATTGAATTGCATGTAAAAATCCTATTCCTATAATTGAATTATCAAAAATTACGAACTCGCATCTCATGTCGTCAGAATTTGATCCGTAAACATAAATACTGCGAATAAGAAAGTTGATAAGCGCGGAAATGGAAAGGTCTATGACCCCTAAAACCTTCTTTAGATCCAAGTTATTGTGTCCAAATACCTGGCTGATACAGGGAGAAGGCAGCAACTCTTATCTTTTAGTTGGAGACAAAAAGGGAGTTGTAATAGACACTGGCTTTGCCGTTGAAAATATCCAGAAATATGCTCAAACTTTGACCGAAAAACCGGTCAAGATGGCAGCCAATACCCACGGACACTTTGATCACACAGGTGGAAATGGCTGGTTCACATATGCTTACATGAGCCCTAAAGCCCTGGACATCGCCAAGACACCTTATCCAAGTTTGGATGCCTCAAAATATTCAACAAACTATCTAGTGACCCTGGTAGGGGATGGAAACACAATCGATTTGGGTAATCGAGTTCTCGAAGTTATTGAGATTCCTGCTCACGCACCCAGTAGCATCGCATTTTTGGATCGTAAGGAAAGAATATTGTTTACTGGTGATGAAGTGGATACTTTCGCCATGCTCGTATGGATGCAAGATGAACCGCAGCCATCAATCGAGCAGCATGCAAAGAATATGAAAAAGTTATTAGCCCATCGTTCAGAATTTGATTTTGTCTGTGCAGGTCACGAGTTGGTTATGGCAGATGCCTCCGTCGTTGAAGATTACCTCGAAAATGATCTACGCATCATGTCAGGTATCGAAGGAGAACCGATGGTCCTGAATCCAGATGGACCGAAGGACTTCCATATATTCCAGATTGAGTACAAGCGAACATCAAAATATAAAAGCACGGGCCTGGGTTATGACATCCGATATATTCGCAACGAAAGTTTGCGAAATTAAGGAAAACCTACGTTTTGGTTATCAGATGCCAATTTGGCATTTGGA
>DATIUL010000243.1:0-5381 GCA_035466865.1 Anaerolineaceae bacterium
CATCTGACCGGTCTCTCCTAAACTATTAGGTTTCCCTGCAAATAAATGCATCTCTTGGTGGGTTGATATGCTCCAAACTAATTTTCTCACTTTTCGATTCGTTTAATTCTACTTTCCCCCTGTTGGCTTTCGGCGAATCAGTTCATATCAATGCTGGAAATGACAAATTTTTCCTGGATGAAATCGTTCAGGGTCTCATCATAGATTTAAGACCATGAAATGGCTTGTGCTGTGCAAGAAGTAAAACGTCCACCTTAAACGAAGAAGACCTGAAGTCGCGGCCATAGTAACTATCAGGAGCAGATTTCAAGCCCCTTCGGGGTACTTAAGGCTCACCCGCAGTTTATGAGTAAAGCTCTTAAGTCCATACCCGGAGTATGGCGGGTCAGGTTAATTTGCTTGATCACCCCATTAAACCGGGCTGTATAATTATTAGCAGAATGTCCAATGTTCTGCTCCTGACAAAACTTTATATCCCTCCGCCAAGGCCTAATCTTGTGCCCCGTGCCCGCCTGTTGCAGCATCTGAATGAGGGGTTTTCTTCTGGTCACAAACTCACCCTCATTTCTGCCCCCGCCGGCTTCGGCAAAACCACCCTGGTGAGCGAATGGATTGGCGCTTACACCGGGCACGTCGCCTGGCTGTCGCTGGATGAAGGCGATAGCCACCCCCATCGTTTTATGACCTACCTCATCTCTGCCTTACAGACTGTTTCTGAGACTATTGGTAAAAGCGCCCTGGCTGCCCTGCAGGCCTCTGAACCCCCGTCCACTGAAGCGCTCCTGACCGCCCTGCTAAACGATATCAGCAGCATCCAGGAGAATTTCATTCTCGTACTGGATGACTACCACACAATAGATTCCAAAGAGGTCGATGGAGCCCTCACCTTTTTGCTTGATCACCTGCCGCCGAAAATGCACCTGGTCATCACCACCCGCGAGGACCCCTCCCTGCCGCTTGCCCGTATGCGCGCCAGGGGCCAACTGACTGAGCTGCGGGCTGCCGATTTGCGTTTTACGTCCTCTGAGGCAGCAGATTTCCTCAACCTGGTAATGAAGCTGAACCTTTCAACGGAAGACGTTGCCGCTCTCGAAGCCCGTACTGAAGGCTGGATTGCCGGCCTGCAATTAGCTGCACTCTCCATGCAGGGGCATCAAGACACTGCCAGTTTTATACAATCTTTTACAGGCAGTCATCATTTCGTATTGGATTATCTGATTGAAGAGGTGCTGCAGAGGCAACCGGAAGACATTCAGACCTTTCTGCTGCGAACTTCCATCCTTGACCGCCTGTGTGGCCCTCTTTGCGATGCCATTTTGCTCGATGCTTCTTCGTCAGGGCAAGCAACGCTTGAATACCTCCAGAGGGCCAACCTCTTCATTGTCCCTCTGGATAACGAAAGGCGCTGGTACCGCTATCATCACTTGTTTGGCGATCTGCTTCTCAAGCGCATGGAGCAAAAATCCACTGCGGATGAAATCGCTCAACAGCATCTTCGCGCCAGCCAGTGGTATGAAGACAATGGCTTGATTTTCGAGGCTTTTAAACACGCGGTATCTGCCAAAAATGTTGACCGGGCTGAGTGGCTGATGGAGCATAAGGAAATGCCAGCATATCTTCCTGGTGTTGCAGTGACAATACTGAAATGGCTGGAGTCTCTGCCCCTGAGCGTGCTCAATTCCAAACCCTCTTTGTGGTGGAAACAGGCTTTGATGATGCTTAACAGCTACCAGACTGTTGGTGTTGAGGAGAAGCTGCAGGCAACCGAATCAGCCCTCGCTTCAAGAATGCCGCCCCAGGCTGAGATGGATGAATGGACTCGGAACCTGGTCGGAAAAATCGCGGTTGCCAGGGCAATGCTGGCACAAACGCAATACCAAATAGAGCCCAGCCTTATTCAAGCACGTCGCGCACTCGAGTATCTGCACCCCAAGAACCTGGCGTATCGTTCAAATGCGACGGAAGCAATGGGTTTCGCCCACTACCTCCAGGGAGACATGGAGACTGCTAAACAAGCCTATACCGAAGCCTTATCTCTCGCCGAGGCAGCGAGGGACCGTGATGGTGTCATGCTGGCAACCACCCGATTGGCTCAGATACACGAATTGAGAACCCAGCTACATGCGGCGGTTGAAACCTACCAGCGGGCTTTACAGTTGATTGGAGAGAATCCGATTCCGTTTGCCACAGTGATCTACGTGGGCCTCGCCAGGATCTATTTTGAATGGAATGACCTGGACACGGCTGAGAAATATGGGCTGCTGAGCATTCAATTGAGTCTGCTAACTGAACAGGTTGTAGACAGGCCCATATTGAGCCAATTATTCATGTCACAGCTTAAATTAACCCAGGGAGATGCTGCCAGCGCGGCAAAGTTACTGGCGCTGGCGGAACAAAATGTGCGCCAAAAAGTTTTCACTGTTCGTTTGCCAGATATTGCCGCCATGCAAACGCAGATCTACTTATCCCAGGGTAATATCGCCGCCGCTGCTCAAACTGCACAACAATATAATATTCCTCTCACCCAGGCACAGGTTCTCATCGCCCAGGGTGATCCATCCGCTGCATTGGCATTATTGGAACCCCATCGCCAGCTGGTGCAAGAAAAGAAATGGCCAGATCAACTGCTTCGAGCATTAATTCTGCAAGCCCTGGCACATCACCTGCGAGGAGACAAAGACTCTGCACGGCAGGTGCTTGGCGAAGCGCTGGCGCTAGCCGAACCGGAAGGGTTTATCCGTATCTTCATAGATAAAGGTGAGCCGATGCGCGCCTTGATTTTAGATTTCAGAGCGTGGAAAGAAAAACAATCAGGCGATCGGGTTTATCCCTACAGAGATTATGTGGATAAACTGCTGGCTGCTTTTGCGCCATCGCAGACCGCCCCGCCATCAACAACAATAAATGCGCAATCAGAGTTAATTGAGCCGCTTAGCCAGCGCGAACTGGAAGTTTTACAGCTCATTTGCCAGGGGCTCTCAAATCAAGAAATTTGCCAGCGCTTATATCTTGCCCTGGACACGGTCAAGGGGCACAACCGCAGGATTTTTGAAAAATTGGACGTACACCGGCGCACTGAAGCCATCGCCCGCGCCCGCGAGCTGAACCTATTCTAAAAGCCCCCCATTTTTTAGTAATCTAAAACAACACTTTAATCCCCGTTTCAATCCACACTTCGATCCACACCAAAGTGTCTAACGCCGACGCTCTGGCATGGGTATATTAGCCTTGTACCAGAAAAATAGCTTCGACCATCACTTTCTGTCCCAATAGTAATTTATTGATCAAAGAAGTTTGGAGAGAAATCATGAAAGCAATTGTTTACACAAAATATGGGCCACCCGATGTTCTGCATCTCGAAGAGGTGGAAAAGCCTGCCCCCAGGGATGAAGAAGTGCTTGTCAAAGTCCATGCAGCCTCCATTAATTTCGGGGATTGGCATTTACTAACTGGCAATCCTTTCCTAATGCGGTTTATGGGTGTCGGATTATTAACGCCTAAGAACCCACTATTCGGCTCTGATATGGCAGGTTGCGTTGAAGCAGTTGGCAAAAATGTCAAACAATTTCGGCCAGGGGATGCCGTTTTTGGAGATATTTTTGGCCTTGGAAGTGGCAGCTTTGCCGAATATGTTTCTGTTCCAGAAAGCGTTTTAGCACTGAAGCCCTCCAATATTTCATTTGAGGAAGCGGCAGCAGTTCCCCTGGCAGCTGTCACTGCCCTGCAGGGATTACGCGATCGAGGGAAGATCCAACCCGGGCAAAAAGTTCTGATCAACGGAGCATCTGGCGGCGTGGGTACTTTTGCGGTACAGATTGCCAAGGCCTTTGAAGCGGAAGTGACTGCCGTATGCAGCACGTCTAATTTGGAGATGGCGCGTTCGATAGGCGCAGACCATGTCATTGACTACACCAAAGAGGATTTCACCAAGAACGGACTTCAGTATGATCTTATTCTTGCCGCAAATGGATTTCACCCTCTTTCCGCGTATAAGCGCGCGCTAAGTCCCCAGGGTGTTTACGTCTTCTCTGGTGGCTCGCCAGCGCAAATATTCCAGTCATTATTCCTGGGCCCCATAATGTCAAAAAATAATGGCAGGAAGATGACAAGCATAAATCAAAAAGCAAATCAAAAAGACCTCCTGGTCATCAGGGATCTTCTGGAAGACGGGAAGATAAAACCAGTAATCGATGCGTGTTATCCGTTAAACGAAACACCCTCAGCGTTTCGCTATTTTGGAAAGGGTCATACCCATGGAAAAGTTGTCATCACAATTGCCGCATAGGAGTAATCAAATGATGGATACAAAAATAATTCTTTCTGCAACCTGGGTGGTAGCCACTCTGCTTTATCTTTACGGAGATGTTCTTCGTATTTGCAGCGGCGATTTGGCAAAAAAACCGATGGCCGCTATGAATCTTAATCAGTACATTTGGCTGGGGATTGCCATTCTGATGATGATCCCCATCTTGATGATTTTCTTGAACCTGGTAATGCCCCAACCCGTGAGCCGCTGGGTGAATATTATCGTGGCGGTCTTCTTTTTCCTGTTCAATCTGGTTGGCCTTCCCACCTATGCATCGCTATATGACAAATTCCTGATCGCAGTCAACATGGGGTTCAATGTGCTTACGATCTGGTATGCGTGGAACTGGAGCTAAATGTAGATTAGCCCAGTCGAAGCACCAGAGATCAAATACTAATACCCATTCATATCGTAAAAAAGGAGAAAAAATGAACAAAATTGAAGAAAGTCCGCGTGGAACACCGGTAGCGAGTGCCAAAAAGAATACAAGAATCTTGCTAATCCTGCTATGGGCATTTTATACCGTGAATTTTATGTATTGCGATACCCTCACAAAATTGGAGCCTGGGGTTTTGAAAGATATCATGACTGGGTTCACGGCGGGTGGAACTGTAAAAATCACTGCCGGATTTTTGTTGGGAACCGCGGTCATGTTTGAAATTCCATTCTTAATGATCGTCCTGTCCTGGGTGCTAAAATATCGCGCCAGTCGTTGGGTGAACATCCTTGCAGGTGCAATGTTTATTGTGGTCCAAATTGGTTCACTGTTTATGGGTGTCCCATCCCCTATGTATATTTTTTATTCCACAGTGGAAATCGCGGCTCTCTTACTCATCGTCTGGAATGCCCTAAAGTGGCAGAATCTGGAAGTTTAGCCCATTAGTCCCGCCTTTTCCGATCAGGAATGCGCAATCATTAAGTTTAAAAAGGTGAAATAAAATGAAAACTTTACAGAAAATTGGTGGTTTTGCGGCGCTTTACATGGCATTGGCGCACTTGACTGGACTGATAATCTTCATCGTTGTCCTTGATTACATCAGCATAACTGATTTGGCTCAGAAGCTTGCTGTGAATA
>DATIUL010000244.1:0-2309 GCA_035466865.1 Anaerolineaceae bacterium
ATGGTTAATTCTTCAACCCCTTCACCCATGCTGGGTGCTAAAAGTCGTGTTGCCATGTTTCCTCCTTAAAGAATCTTTGGAAAACGAGAAGGTGCTTGCTCCCTCATCAGGTCATAAACAGCATCAAAAATGGATTCTGTATTCGGTTTGGAGTAATAGTTCCCATCCGCTCCGTATGCCGGGCGGTGGTTTGCCGCAGAGAGCGTACGTGGGGCGGAGTCCAGCCACTGATATCCTTTTTGGACTTCAAGTACCTGCTGTAACATGTACGCTGTCCCTCCACCTGGCATATCTTCATCTAAAAAGAGTACGCGCGATGTCTTTTTTAGCGATTCAACAATCCTACCGTTGATATCAAAAGGTAAAAGTGACTGAATGTCGATAACCTCAGTGTCAATGCCAACCTCGGATAGCTTTTCGGCAGCTTCAAGAGCGATACTGACGAGCGCGCCATAGGTGACAACAGTGACATCCTTGCCCTGCCTTACAACTTCTGGCACCCCAAGCGGCGTGGTAAATTCACCGATATTTTCAGGCTTGCGTTCTTTATGCCGATACGCGTTGAGTACTTCAATCACAACAGCAGGATCATCTGACTTTAGCAGGGTATTATAGAAACCGGCTGCCTGGGTCATGTTTCGCGGCACAAGGACGTGCATGCCATGGACCAGATTGAGGATGCCGGCCATTTGGGAGCCTGAATGCCAAATGCCCACCAATCTGTGCCCACGGGTGCGGATGATGACCGGTGCTTTTTGTGCCCCAACTGTTCGCCATCGCAATGTGGATAAATCGTCGGACATAAGCTGCAAAGCATAAATCAGGTAGTCCAGATACTGCATCTCGCATATTGGGCGAAGTCCGCGTAAGGCCATACCAATAGCCTGGCCCAAAATTGTGGCTTCCCGAATGCCGGTGTCTGCCACACGTAGAAGGCCGTACTTCTTTTGCATATCGTGGAAGCCCTGGTTCACATCACCGAGCAAACCAACATCTTCGCCAAAGGCAAATACCCGTGGATCGCGCGCGAAGGCTTTATCAAAATTCGCGTTGAGAATTTCAAATCCCATCACTGAAGGTGAGGAATCCGAATACACCGGCGCGACGGTTGGCACTTTCAATGGGGATTGCTCGGAGTTAGACAAAAGGAACGAATCATAATAGTCGGAATTTTGGGTCTGAAGCTCACGGGCAAAGTTTTCAACTTCTTGCCTGGCCGCAGAGGGCTCAGCGCGTGTCACCACCAGGCTTGAATGCAGCGTGGTGGCAATATCATTGCGTTGGGGTTCTGGTAAATCCACCAGGGCATCGCGATATCCTTCAACAATTGCAGACTGAGCCGTTGCAGTTGTCAGGTTGGTTAGTAAGGTTTGCGCTTCGCCGCGAAGCTTGCGGATGGGTGCCTGGAATGCTTCCCAGGCGGACTTCCTTGCATTTTCTACCGTGCTTGTATCTTCTTCATTCCATTGATCAAGTTGTTTTGCGGTAGCAATTTCTTCTGTCAAAATCCATTGACGAAACTGGGCCAAACAATCAAATTCCTTTTCCCATTTGAGCCGCTCAGCACTCTTATAACGCTCCTGCGACCCTGATGTTGAATGCCCCAGGGGCTGAGTGGCCTCTGTTACATGCACCAGCGCAGGGATGTGGTGTTTCCGGGCGATCGCCCCGGCTTGCTGGAAGGTGTTCATAAGGTCCGGATAATCCCAAGCCTTGGTTGAATAAAGGTCATAACCTTTGTCGCACACATCAGCGGGGCATGGATCGCGTTGAAAGCCCTTCAAGATGGAATAGATATTTTCCTTAACCATCTGGAACTGATTCGGTACCGATATGCCATACCCATCATCGTAGACGATGATGATGGCTGGGGCATGCAGTACGCCAATCGCGTTGACGGATTCCCAGAATAAACCTTCTGCAGTAGAGGCATTTCCAATGGTAGCCCAGGTCACTTCATTACCGTTGTTGGAAAAATCGGTAAACTGGTGAAGGGCATCAAGCCTTCGATACAACACGGAAGCATAAGACAAGCCAACGGCGCGGGGCATTTGTGCCGCCACGGATGGAATATCAGAGGACGAATTATATTTATCAACTTGCTTGAGCCAATTGCCATTTTCATCCAACAATCGCGTTGAAAAATGATTGTTCATGTTCCTTCCGCCGGAATTTGGTTCCAGTTTTGGGTCGGGATTGGCGTAAATTTGAGCAAAAAACTCTTCCAGGCTCAGTGATTCCAAAGCCATCATCCAGGTTTGATCGCGATAGTAACCCGAACGCCAATCGCCTTTTTGGAAGGCATGCGC
>DATIUL010000245.1:0-4756 GCA_035466865.1 Anaerolineaceae bacterium
AGTTAAAGAAATCTCTGAAGGCGGTGTAACGTTCAGTTAGCCAGCTTTGTGTGCGGATGATCGGATTCGTACTGAAGTTGAAAAAAGGTGTTAAATACCCAGCAATCGATAAAAACAATAATCCCACAACTACCAATGCGATGATGGTATTACGTATGGCTTTTACAGAAATCTTGAGCTTCATGGAGATTTTCTGGCCTCAGCCAGGCACTTCTAATCCGTGAGATTCGAATACGAATCCCGTTCGATGCCAATGAGCAAGTCCTGGTATTCGTCTATATCTTCGAAGATCATGGCGCAACCCCGCACCACGCAGGTCATTGGGTCCTCCGCGACCCATACGCGCACACGAATCTCATTCGCCAAACGATCGGCCAATCCTTGAAGCTGCGCGGTACCGCCCGCAAGGCAAATGCCAGTATCCATCAAGTCAGATAGAATTTCTGGTGGCGATTCATCCAACGCATCCTTGATTGTGTCCACAATAACCTGGATTGAAGCTGATAGAGCTTCCCTGATTTCAACAGAAGAAATCTCAATGGCCTCAGGCAACCCAGTAATCAGGTTGCGTCCACGTACGTCCACCGTCTTTTCTTCTTTCAAAGGATACGCAGAGCCAATGGCTATCTTAACTTTCTCAGCCATTTGTTCTCCGATAAAAAGGTTGTATTTTGAGCGGATGTATTCGATGATGTCCTGATCAAGTTCGTCACCGGCTACGCGCAAAGACCTTGAAATTACAATGCCACCGGTTGAAATGATGGCAACTTCAGTCGTTCCGCCTCCAATATCCACAATCATATTACCGCGGCCTTCCTGGATCGGTAAACCGGCTCCAATCGCCGCGGCCGCTGGTTCGTGGATCATGTAGGCTTCCCGTGCCCCTGCCGACATGGCTGCATCGTAGACAGCACGTTTTTCGACCTCGGTTGCACCACTGGGAATACCCACTACCACACGGGGATGAGGAATAATGACCAGACTGTGTTCATGGGCTTTTTCGATGAAATAACCTAACATCGCCTGTGTAATATCATATTCGGAGATAACACCATCGCGTAAAGGCCGCAAAGTAACCAGGTTCGCTGGTGTACGTCCAACCATCGCTTTAGCGGCAGCGCCAACTTTTTCGGGTTCGCGTGTTCGCTTATTAATTGCTACCCAGGAAGGTTCGTTAATAACGATACCTTTTCCTCTAACATTTACCAAGGTATTAGCAGTTCCAAGGTCAATACCCAAATCCAACGAGAAAAGACCAAGTAACCAACTGAAAGGATTTTTAAATGCCAAATTATCTCCGCGAGTAATCGATGCTTTTAATCCAGCAAATTATATCATAGCGTCTGAGGCGGCAATAAAAAGCCTATCCATAACCGTTTTGAGTTCCCATAGATGTTACAATAGTTTTAGATATGGAGCCTCAAATGAACCTTTCCCTTAGCCTTTTCCGACTGCAAACCTTATTCACGCGACGCGCCATTATTCGGCGGCGTCTTGAACAAATTGAAACTATTCTCAACGAAGATGAGACCATCAAATCAGCCGATCGAGCACAACAAGCTGCCTCTAAATCTTTTGAGCTTAGTCAAAAACGGCAGTCAGACCACCAGACATTGATGGATGAACGCAGACTGAAGAAGGATCTAACCCATGCCCAACTTTTTGGAGGCAAGGTACGCAGCCCAAAAGAACTTCAGGAACTTGAATTGGAAGAGAAGAACCTAACCGAGCTTCTTGCCCGGATGGAAGATGAAATGATTACCCAAATGGCTTCTTCCGATCAGGCCAAAGCTGATCTCGAAGCCGCCTTGGCTTCCAGGCAATCTGCCATTAATCAGAAAGCCACCGATAGCTCTCTTCTTATCGGCGAACGCAGCAGACTGCAGGAAGAGTTGGGATCTTTAAGCGTGCAGCTCAAATCACTCGCAAAGGAAATTCCCAGCGATGTATTTAACGACTTTCAAGATCTTTTGAGGGTCAAAAAAGGCCGCGCTGTTGCCGAAGTTTTTGATGGCAGTTGCCAGGCTTGCGGGATGGACCTCACCCCTGCTGATCTACAGTTAGTTAAATCTTCTCCGAAACCAATCCGCTGTAAAAATTGCGGCAGGATGCTATTTTATAAGAGTTGATTAACGCATTGCGGCAACAATTACCTGGGTGAGAACCCATTCAACCAGGTAAATCGCGATCATCAAAATTACTGGCGAAAAATCCAAACCGTTAAAGGGCTTGATGATTTTGCGTATGGGTGTGAGCATTGGGTTTACGATCCGATCAACAAACAATCTGATAGGGTTGCTTGCTGGCAGAAAATAAGATAAAAGTACCGATGCCAGGACGAGAATTGAAAACACCTGCCCAATTGAATGAACAATATTCAGTAATAATCCCATAATTTTCCTTTGCTATTTGCGCTTTCCCAAAATTGCTTCACCAATGCGGATGACTGTGGCACCCTCCTCAATGGCAACCTGAAAATCGGATGAAGTCCCCATCGACAACTCGCTCAATTTCCATCCAAAATGTCCATTCACTTCTACGAGCAAATCCCGTAATGCAGAAAAGTGAACCCGGTTAGTTTCAGGATTCTCCTGCAATGGGGGCATTCCCATTAACCCGATTATTCTCAGTCTCTTCAGGCCCGAAATGGTTTCAAGTTCATTAAGGAAAAGCTCTTTGTTTCTCTCACTGTCCACGACGTAACCGCCCTTATTGGCTTCTGAAGCGATATTTACTTCACAAAGGATATCTTGAGGGCTTTCAGACTCTTCACGTAACCGGTCAATTTTTGTAGCCAATTTCAGGCTGTCAACCGAGTGAACCAGGTCATATCCATGTGCTATAAGGTTTGCTTTGCGGCTTTGGATATGGCCAATCATCTCCCAATGAATATCTGTCCTATCTTTGAACTGAGCTATCTTGGAAGCGGCTTCTTCCGGGTAATTTTCTCCAAAAGTTGAAAGGCCGGCTTCAATGGCCGCCTCGATGGTCTCTACGCTATGCAACTTTGTTACCACCACTAATCGAGTGCTGCCAATAGGCCTCTTGGCACTTGCCGCCGCCTGCAACATAGCTGCTTGTACATAAGATGCCCTTTGACGGATGATATCTACCAGTTCAGCCATCTTTAGTTCCTCTTAAGGCCATAACCACTCCAAAACGCCCTGTGGCACCTTTTTCTTTGCGGTAAGAAAACCACTCTTGTAGGTTTTCTGCTGTGCAGAAACGTGAATTCTCGATATGAATTACACCTGCCTGGTGTAGAGTGTCCTCAATCGCGGCAGGCAAATCCAATAGGAATCGATCACCCTGGGGCCAAAAGTACTTATCTGATTGGCCCCCCCACTTTGAAAGGAATTTTGTTCGCACTTCAGGACCAACTTCATAACAATTGCCGCAAATACCCGGACCAATCCCAACTTGCCAGTTTTCTGGAGAACACTTGTAAAACTGGCTGGCTTCCTTCACTGCCACTTCGGCAATGCGTTCCAACGTTCCCTGCCAACCTGAATGGACAATTCCGATAACTTTTGCGTGGGGGTTATAAAAGAGCAGAGGGAAACAATCAGCGAACACCATGGCCAAGGTGACTTCAGGTTTGTCGGTGAACATGGCATCTCCCGCCTGGGGGATGCTACCTGGTACCAAGGGTTGTTGGGCAAAATGGATTTTGGTCCCATGCACCTGCCAAACGTTATATCTACTATTGAGACTTCGACCCAGTAATCTGTATACCTTTTGGTGGTTCCGCAGCACTATTTCGGGATTATCGCCACACGTACGACCAAGATTTAGGGCTTCATGAATACCTTTCGACTCTCCGCCAAGACGCGTAAAAATTCCATAATTAACTTCAGAATCGGGTATGCTATCAAAACCGTACCAACGTAAGCCTTCCACCTCGTGGATGATCATTTCTGGCTTACCTTCCAAGCAAAGGACCGTTTTTCCAGAGATAGGCGATCTTCCTCAACAATTTCATCGGTTGTAAAAAGGCCGTACCAGGCGGTTATTCCACCAAAAAGCGTACCTGTCAGAACCCTCAGGAAGGGAGTGCTTTCTCTTGCCGGAAACCAGTTTAGAAATGGCAAACGAATAACAGAAATTAACTGTGTTCCTCCATCCAGCATAACAGGTAACAGCGCTAGAAATACCCATAAGTACCAGGGAATGTTTTTACCTTTATGACGAATTCCAATGAAAATTAACACCACGGCCAGGAGGCTAGAGTAAATGGCCAGGTCTCTCTGGCAAAGGGCGATCTTATAGCCCATTCGTTCGTTGCCCACAAAATGAGACGCGGCCAAAACGTTATTTTCGGGCTGTCCAGAGGCTACCCCATAGGTCACCAATCCTCCTACGTTGGCCAGCTTGGTTGGATATGCCAATTGGCTACCAAACAAAAAGAAGGAGCGGGAGGCCATCTGATGGCAGAAGGGGCGAAACAGATTGTAGATTTTTTGGGCAGTCAGTGTGTTGCCAGTCTTCATCATGATCGGTGCCAGGAAGGCTAAACCAAGATAAACCGTGAGTACAGCTGCGATTAATACAGGGAAATATCTTCGTAGAAATAAGCTGCGTTTTTCCTTTGTTTTCAGAGGTTGAATCTGCATGTATGGCTCAGAACTAGCCGCCGAGGCTTGAGCGCGGAGTTCTGCTTCTTCAAAAAATTGCGCCAAGCGAAGGCTATCAAAGCTACCTTGAAGGGCAAGATCCCCTATTTCCAATCGTGGCAAACTCTCTCGCATCTTTGTAT
>DATIUL010000246.1:0-7536 GCA_035466865.1 Anaerolineaceae bacterium
TACCCGTGTGACCGTGCTGGATTCCGGCCAACTGAGCCTGGGGACGGGTTTTATGGTTGAGAAAGCCGCCGAAATGGCTGCCGCTGGCAGTTCCGTAGCGGAAATCCTGCCCGTTTTGGAAGACCAGCGCAAACGCTCTTACGTTTTTGCCGCCCTGGACACCTTGGAGTATCTCAAGCGCAGCGGCCGCATGAACAAATACCTGGCCGGGATTGCGGGATTGCTGAAAATCAAACCCATCATGACCATGAATGATGGCAAGCCAGGGTCAGAGCGCATCCGCACCCGCGAGAAAGCCCTCAAGCGCGTGGTGGCGTTGCTAGCTGCTCTTGGCAAGCTGGAACGCGTTGCCCTGGTGCACACGCATGCCACAGCCGAAGCCCTGGCTGAGCTGCGTGCCATGGCAGCGCACTTGCTGCCGCAGGGGCCCATCCTGACGGAAGATATCACCCCCGTCATCGGGGCTCACATTGGGCCGGCTGCCATTGGTTTTGCGGCCATAGCGGCCAAAGCAGAATAGAGTTTTCAACAAGGTTTTTCCCGAGGAGAACTAATGAACTTCTTTTCCGTTTATCTCATCGCAGGCCTGGTGATTTTGGGCTTGATGACCTTGCTCTGGCTGCTCAGCCTGGCACTCAAGAATGCCAGCATCGTGGATATCTTTTGGGGCACGGGCTTTGTCATTAGCGCCTGGGTGGGCTTTTTCCTCACCCCGGAAGGCTTTTTGGCGCGTAAGTTACTGCTCTGCGCCCTGGTGACTATCTGGGGCTTGCGCCTTTCCATCCACATTCTCATCCGCAACGGCGGCAAGCCGGAAGATTTCCGCTACCAGGCCTGGCGCAAAGAAAATGGTGCTGCCTGGTGGTGGCGCAGTTTTTTCAAGGTTTTTCTGCTGCAAGGCCTTCTGATGTGGCTTATTTCTGCCCCTCTGATGGCAGCGCAGGTTAGCCCTGAGCCCGCCAAATTGATTTGGTTGGACTACCTGGCAGTGATGGTTTGGGCTTATGGCTTCTTCTTCGAAGCCGTGGGCGACTGGCAGCTGGCGCGCTTCAAGGCTGACCCCGCCAACAAGGGCAAACTGCTCACAAACGGCGTTTGGCGCTTCACCCGGCACCCCAACTACTTTGGCGATTCTGCCCAGTGGTGGGCTTACTTCCTGATTGCCCTGGCTGCTGGAGGTTGGTGGACGGTTTTCAGCCCGATCATGATGACTTTTCTGCTGTTGCGCGTTTCGGGGGTTGCCCTGCTTGAAAAGACGCTCAAAGTGCAAAAACCTGGTTACCAGGAATATGTGGCATCCACCAGCGAGTTCATTCCCTGGTTCCCCCGCAAAAAATAGCTTGTGCAAAAAGGTAGAGTTCTATGAAAATTGCCAAATTGATTGCCCTACTCGGTTTGCTGGCCATGAGCGCAGTCCTGGTTTATGGTTTTACAGCGGGTGATTTTGCCACGGATGGTGCCAAGATCCTTGCTAACCCCTGGGGGATTGTTTCCCTTGTAGATTTGTACGTCGGCTTCGCGCTTTTTTCTGGTTGGATTGTCTACCGTGAGAAGGCCTGGCTGCCCTCGGTCATCTGGGTAATCCTAATGATGGTGCTGGGTTTTTGGGCTGGCGCGCTGTATGCCTTTTTGGCACTGCAGAATAGCGGCGGCAGTTGGCAGCGCTTTTGGATGGGCAAACGGCAAAAATAGCAGTTTTGGGCCTTAACAAGTATTGGATGACACTGGGTTGATTAGATTTGCCTGCCTCAATCCAGAAAGAATGGTTGCATGGGTGCCCATTGCGGTTTCCAGACGGAAGGGATTAAGGTCTGGGTCATTTCTGGTGGCAGGAAGAAGGAAAAAGCTGCCCGCTCCTCGGGGTTTAGATTTCCCAGCAGGAATGGCATCATTAAGGCTGGATTACCTTGTGCCATGGCATGCGTGGATGATTCCACCATTATCTTGATTTGTTCTTCAGTGGTCAAGAAGCCAGCGGTGATTTCGGGTGAGTAAATAAAGTGCTTTTCTTTTGCGATATGCGGCGTCCAGTGTTCGATTAGCTGGGTCACGGTATCCAACAAGCTGCTGTACAGGTCCGCGGCAGGTGTTTCGACTGTCTGGCGCAGTTTTGTCAGGACCACATCGATTACCTTGTGTTCGGCTGATAGCTGATCGAACGGAGCATGCGTTAAGTATTTCCTCAGCTGTGCAAAAATCACATCGTCTTCACCCAGGTGATGGGCGTTGATTACCATCCCCATTGTGCTGGCAAAGAGAATAAAGCTACCTCGTGTGGCTGGATCGGGTTCTGCGGAGGGCTGGGAGAATTCCTGGCATTTCTTTTGGGTCAATGTGAGCGACCTGGTGATGGCGTCGTGGACCTGAAGGCTGGATGTACCAATATTAGGGATGGGCTGAATAGACATAATTGACATCCTTTCTTGGACGTGGAAAGATTGTCTGAAGGTATGAGCAGTTAATTTTACTTCGCTTACTCAATATGCTGTGGTTGGATAATCTCACACTCGTGGTCCTTACACCCTTCCAATGCGTGGTGAGCACAGGCAGCGAAAACGGAGGAATGTTGGCGGATTGGTGAAAAATGCACCAATCACCCCTACGCGGAATCCGATGTGAGGGGGTGGGAAGCTGACACAGAACCCTCCTACCGTGGGGATAAATACTGTGTTGTCATCCTGAGGCTCAGTTGCGAAGGATCTGCTAGATGTGAATCGCGGCTAGAAGATTCTTACTCTATGGTGCTCCGCACCGCGAGTACGCAAGCAGTCGTTCCACTCAGAATGACAAACATTGAATTCCGGTCATTGCGAGAAACGCCGCGGCGAAGCATCCGCCAGTTGAGAGCTGTATCTAGTTGATGCAGGACGCGATTGACCTTCTTTTAGGCAAGCTGCCAAAAAAATTCACTTAAAGACGCGCCGTTATTTGTAAATCGGTAATAAGAAATATTTAAATAGTACTTGCTTGAAATTTGCCGTTATGTTGGTATTGTCATTGATGGTGATGGTTAGTGGATTGGTTGTACCGGTCGCGTCGCCACCCCAACCGGTAAAAGCCCAATCGGGTACCGCATTTGCAGCAAGCGTGACGGTATCGCCATGGTGGTAGGTGTCCTGTTTAGGGTCAAGAGTTACAGAACCGAAACCACCAGGTACCACAACGGTGGTCAGAGAGAATTCATCCTGTGTGAAGTTGGCTGTGATATTTTTACTGCCATCCATGGTTATCTTCAATGGGTTGGCAGTTCCGCTCGCATCTCCTCCCCAACCCGTAAAGGTCCATCCTGGATCAGGAATGGGGGTGAGGGTGACCTCCGTACCATAGAAGTAGATGTGCTGAAGCGGGCTGACCTCAACCATTCCTGCTCCCTCTGGCACGACAGAAAGGGCGTACTCATCCTGTGTGAAATAAGCAGTAACGATGGTATCCTCCAAGATGGTGAGGTTCAAAGGATTGTTGGTTCCAAAACCAATCCAGCTGGCGAACGAATGGCCAGGATTGGCAGTTGCAGTCAAAGTGACCGGGGTGCCATACGGATACCAAGATTCATTCGATGGCGGCACTACTGAACCACTACCAAACACAACCAGACTCAATCGCAAAGATTTAGTAATAGATCCGTATTCATAGGCGCCCATATCGCAGATAGCACCTGCTAATGTATCACCGTCAATTGGTCGGGAGTAACCACGCTGGTCAATAGTGGGGCACGTCTCGGGGTCTGGATTTCCTTTGTCGATAGCGGGGCTTGTTGCGCCAAGGGCTCGTGTTCGGGTGAAGCCGCCATTATCTGCCAGAGGGCCTAATATGGGGTTGGTGTTGATGTTGCCAGTACCTGAATAGCCACCTTCGATATCGCTGTAAGTGATTATCGTTGTGGAGTCATTTTTATTCGCAATTTGGTAAGGAGAACCCGTATTTCCATAGATGATGCTATTAGTGATTGTGGGATTGCTGGCATCGTTGTAAATTCCATTACCGTTCCAATAAGCGATGTTTTCGTATATTGTGACGTTTGTCAGTGTGGGGTTACTGCTACGATTATAAATCCCACCACCATAGTGATTGCCAGTGTTTCCAGAGAAAGTGACGTTAGTTAATGTGGGATCACTGCTAAAGTTGTAAATCCCGCCCCCGTAATTATAGCCAATGTTGCCAGAGAAGGTGATGTTCGTCATTGAGGGATTGCTAAAATAGTTGTACATCCCCCCCCCGCCACAACCTTCATTCGTGCATGAGTTACTGGCAAAAGTGATATTGGTCAGAAATGGGGTACCCCCACGGTTGTATATACCTCCACCAAAAGTAGTGGCCGAGTTACCAATAAGGGCCAGATTTGCCAGTGTTGGGCTACTTTCGGCGTTGACCATCCCGCCACCACGATTCTCAAGCGAGGACGTCCCATTGCCGTTTCCGGCTGTGATTGTGAATCCGTCCAACCTGGCCGATGCGTCTACATTAGTCGCGGTAACCACATGATAACTGTTGTCGTTCTTATCGCCAGGATTTCCAATATCTCCGCTCAAGGTAGTCACATGAATGGACCAGTTGCGATCAAACCACTCTCCGCCATCCGCAGGGAAGCCACCGTAGATTGCTACACCTGCTTTCAATTGGAAACTGACTGCGCGATCCAAAGTAGAGCTAGGGTAATAGGTTCCGGCTGCCACCCAAATTTCATCACCTGGGTTTGCTATGTCCAACGCATCCTGTAATCCACAGGCATTATCCCATCCGCTACAGTCACCTGAGCCAGAGGAGGTCGATTTGACGTAATGAATCGTGGATGTTTGTGAAAGCGGCGCGGCAATGACGACGGATTTGGCCCCCAAAAACACTATCAGGCAGATGATGATGGATTTCAAGATCTTCACGATAATACCTTCCTCTTTCCAGTCTTGGGTTTCCGTTACTAACATTCTATCATCGTCATTATGAGAAGCCTGAAATTTGCCATGTTTATGTAAACATTTTCCAATCCTCCTCAATTGGGGTAGGATCTTATTGACTCACTTTAGTCAATCCACAGAAAAGGATTTGGAACCTTCGCTGGGTTTGTAAGGTTGGCGGATTGGTGGGAGGCGCACGAAGCTCTCTCTATGCAGAAGCTGCGGTGGGCGGATTATTAGCAAACATAGATCCCTCCTGTCGTCGGGATGACAAGCAACCACCACACAAAAAGCAAGGCGACGACTGCTTGCGTGCCAAACTTGAAGGGCGAGGGCTGGCAATTTGGTGGTGTCCTTCAGTCTGGGCTAAGGTAAACTTTAGCCCCTCACCCGGAATAGAAAAACGCACAAGATCATTCACCCCCGCTGCGCGGACCCTCCTTGTCAAGGAGGGCTAATATATCGTAGCGCTGGAACCTGCAGTTCTGTTTTCAGTGAGGGGGGAACAGAGCTTTTTTACGAAGTTTGCCCGCTTTCTGTTTCTCATACTTGTCCTTTGCGAGTACAGTGGCACAAGGCGCAATTTTGCACATCACTGGTCAAGACGCGGAAAAGACTCGCACCTTACGCGGAAGCCATGCGTGCATGAAAACCAACAAAGATCCCTCCTGCGTCGGGATGACAGGAGGGGGAAGGGATGACAAGAGAGGGCCGGGATGACAATTGAGAGTCAGTGAGACCAGAGATGCACTAAAGATCCCTCCTACGTCGGGATGACAAGAGGGGGGCTGGGATGACAGGAGCGGGACCGGGATGGCAGGAGTGGGATCGGGATGGCATATGAAAGTCGGGGAGGCCAGAGAGGCAACAAAGATCGCTCCTACGTCGGGATGACAAAAAAAGAAGATTGCCTGAGAACCTTGAATGCTCTGTAAAAGACACTCGCAAAGACGGAAGAGGTTCTCTGATTACGGTACAATTCACACAAATACAATCGACTGAGGAATTATGCGCGTACTGATTATCGGAACTGGATATGTGGGGCTCAACACCGGCGTTGCCCTGGCCTACCTGGGCAACCAGGTTATCTGCCTGGACGTCAATGCAGAGCGCATCGCCCAGTTGCAGGCTGGCATTCCCCCGTTTTATGAGCCGCAACTCGCAGAACTTCTGCCGTTGGTTGCGCGAAACCTCAACTTTGCCAGCTCTTACGCCCAAATTGACCTGGCCAAGATGGACGTGGCCTTCATTGCCGTGGGCACGCCTTCCAACCCGGATGGCAGCGCCAACCTGGACTACCTGCGCAAGGCAGCTGAAGACATTGCCGCCAATCTGAGTGAAGATTCCCACCTGATAGTCATCAATAAGTCCACCGTGCCGATCGGGTCTGGCAATTGGGTGGCCGCCATCATTCGCGAAAAATACCAACAACTGCATCAGCAATCCGCCAACGGGCTGGATAGCGTGGTTTCAATGCCTGAATTCCTCAAGCAGGGTGAAGCTCTGAGGGACTCCCTCTATCCAGACCGGGTGGTGATTGGCTCGGATAGCCCCGAGGCCACCCAAAAGCTATTGGCGCTTTACGAAGACATCATCCAGCAAAAGTTTGAAGCCCCGGCTGGCTTGCCCCGGCCTGAAGGCCTGCAGGAAGTGCCAGTTCTGGTCTGCGACCTGGTGAGCGCGGAAATGATCAAATACGCGGCAAACGCTTTTTTGGCGCTCAAAATCTCCTATATTAATGAAATCGGCCATCTCACCGCCAAGGTCGGCGGGGATATCAAGGCAGTGGCGGCCGGCATTGGCATGGATAAGCGCATTGGGCCGGCCTGGCTGGACGCGGGCATTGGCTGGGGCGGTTCCTGCTTTGGCAAGGATACGGCCGCGCTGGTTTCCACGGCGGCGGAATACCGGGTGGATATGCCCATCATCAAGGCCGCGCGGGCAGTCAACTACGGGCTGCGTGCTGGAGTGGTGGAGGCCTTAAAGGACCATTTGAAGGTCCTGAAGGGGAAGCACGTTGCCATTTTGGGTTTCTCTTTCAAGCCGGAAACGGACGACCTGCGCGATTCTCCCTCGGTGGATATTGCCAAAGGGCTATTGCAGCGCGGTGTGCTGGTGCAGGTGCACGACCCTGTGGCCTTAAATAATGCGCGTAGCCAATATAAGGGCATGGGAATTGCGTTTTGCGACACGGTTGAGCAAGCAGTGCAGGGGGCCGATGCCATCATTTTGGCGACCGCCTGGCGCGAGTACCTGGAGATGGATTGGAGCCTGCTGCCGCGCGTGCTGGTTTTTGACGGGCGGAACGTGCTGGACCGTGAGAAGCTAACTTGTCTGGGCTTTGAAGTCATCTCGGTTGGCTAGTAGCGTAGACTCAAGTGAAGGGCGAGGTTTGGGGGGCACGGACGAGAGGACATAAGCATAAGAGAGAGCCTTTCGGTGAGTCGTGAAAAATCATTAAGCACTGGACCTCAATTTGACGGACCGCAGACCCTCCAATGGGAAAACTGATGATTTTTCGCCTGAGAGCTTCTCTGAACCGGCTGGTTTTGAACATTGAGCTAATTCGCTGTATGTAAGCGCTTCAGTGGGGGAGGAAACAAGGCAGGCACTGAGAGACGGATAAAAAGGCCAAGAACGCGAC
>DATIUL010000247.1:0-3992 GCA_035466865.1 Anaerolineaceae bacterium
TGGTCCTCGTAGCGCCAGGTACCGGAATCTGGACCCATGATGCGATAACCGCGATGAAGATAGATTCCTATGGCTTTCAAATTATCTTTGGCAACATTCAACCGTAACCAGGAGAAGCCTTTCTCACGAAGAAAATCTTCCGCATACTGCATCACAAAACTGCCGATACCCAGGCCACGCCATTCATCGCGGATGCGGAAGGAAAAAAGGTACGCACGTCGTTTGCCATCGGCAATTTCATTGTCCTTGGCATACAGCATAATGAAAACCTGGCCAATAACTTTCCCAGTCCGGTCAGTTACCACCCAAATCAGTGTTGAACCTGCAAGGGAATTTTTATAGTGCTGGCGATATAGTTTTCGAAAATGACTATACTGCCCCTCCCATTCCAACGCCGTCAGGTCATCTTCCTCAAGTACACGGAGCAAAACTGTTTTCCCAGTGGAAGTCTGGAACTCAGCTAATTCGTTGGGAATCATTTGGCCTTTAACAATGCCTGAAATAATGCTTCTTCTTCGGCATCAGTTTGAATTTCTCCGTCCAGGCGGGCATCACGCAATTTTTTCAGGATGACGGAAAAATCCGCGGAGGGAGCCAAACCTGCGGCTATCATTGTTTTGCCGCTTGTGTGTGGCTTTACCTGCCGATATTCTGTTGCATAACGCTCGAGCAGCCCGCAAAAATCCGCCCCCGCACTGGAAATATAGGCAGCATAGAGGGCTAAGGGAGGGGTTTGGTCCAAACGAGCGGTTACCTGGCTCGGTTTAGTATTCTGAAGGAACTCAGCCTCTTGATTCAATTCCCTGTAAGCCAGAATGGCGGTTTCCAGCCATGTTGGCAGGTTTAGGATTGCATGGAACGCGAATAGATTAGGCTGTTTAAGCTTGCCCAACCAGAAGATGTACCCCAGCGACTGCTGGAGGGTCAGATGATTGGAAGTTGGCACCTTCACTTGCCAAACGGGGCTTGGATTAGCTTTCTCCAGGGCCGCCAAGGCAACTTCAGCTTCCGGAGTCAAACCCAACCCGGGGTGAATGGCTTCAAGAACCCCTAATTGCTGTAATCGTTTTAAAATTTCAACTGGATTTGCTTCTGAAAAGACCAGGTCAAGTTCGTTCCGCAACCTTGCAGGTGTGATCTCACGTAAATGTTTGCGGCCTTCTTTGAGCAGTTCCAAAGTGCGTGGCTCAATCTCAAAACCAAAACGTGTCGCAAAGCGTGCTGCCCGCAAAATGCGGGTGGCATCATCCACGAATGAAAGTGCATGCAAGACCCTTATCAAGCCATCATTGAGGTCTTCATAACCGCCCCAATAGTCCTGAAATTCGCCAAAATGAGCGCCATCCAGCCTCACTGCCAAAGTGTTAATTGTAAAATCCCTGCGTCGCAGGTCCAGCTTGATATCCGCGGGCTGCACGGTGGGCAGAGCGGCAGGTTGCTTGTAATACTCATTGCGCGCGCTGATAAGGTCAATCGATTCGGGCAGGTCGGCCTTTGTAAAGTGGTCGTTCCCCTGAAGATCAGTCAGAATGTTGGTTTTAACATCTGTTATAGACCATTTTGCGGTGCCAAAGGTTTCGTGCGCGACCACGTGTCCGCCATATTTTCGAGCCAGACGGTGGGCAAAAGAGATCGCTTCACCTTCCAAAACCACATCAAAATCCAAGCTGGGTTGGTGGAGGATCAGATCCCTTACGAAACCGCCCACAATGTAGATGGGTAAGTCCTTCCCTTGAGCCTCTTGGGCAAGCAACCTCAACAAAGCCAGGTGAGATGCCGGAAGGCGTTCTTCCAACATGCGGGCAAGGTTCAGCTGATTGCGGCCAACTTCCTTCTCGCGGCTTGAATTCATCAAGTCAGTGCGGGTGACGATGCCCACAATTTGGCCACCCTCTGTCACCGGGATTTGCCCCCAACCACTTTCAGTCATCAAAGCTTTCAAATCACTTAATCTGGCAGTGGTTTCGATGCTTACACTGCCTGCATTCATTAGCGATCGGGCATCTGAAGGCAGCTTATGGGCAATCGCCCTGTCCACCGACCGTCGGTTAACAAGGCCGATAACCTTCCCAGCTTCCACAACAGGAAAGCCTTCAAAGCCATAACGAATCATCAGTTCCTGGATTTCCGCCACAGGTTTATCTGGTTCCAGTACGAGGGGCGATTGCGACATAATATCGCCAATCCTTACTCCACGGGAGACAATTTCGGGCAGATAGGCACGAATCTGTTGATAGAGTTCATCCAACAGTAAATTGATGGATTCTGCTGAGGCATGCCGCGATTGGTGAACAAGCGCGGAGGCCGCGCGTAAATGACCGCCGCCTCCAAACTTGCGTGCCAGCTTTGCTACGTCCACTTCATCTGTGCTTGAGCGGCCGACAATGCGTACGCCCTGGCGGGTGGCAATCAGGATGACCAGCCCATCGCCAGCAAAAAAGTCTCTTAAGCTATGGGCCACTGTTGAGATTTCATCCTGCATATCCTGGGCATCTGCCCTCGCAAGAAGCACTGTCTTTCCCTCAATATTTAGCGTTTCGGTGGTCTTTAGCAGGCGGTCAAACAAGCTTTTCTGGCTGTTTGAAAGTGGCGTTTCCAAGTATTTGGCCACCAGGTTCAAGTCGGCCTTGTTTTCAAGTAGCCAGGCGGCCGCGTAAGCATCCTCCGAAGTTGTGGTGGTGTACGTCAGCGAACCGGTATCCTCGTAAATGCCAAGTAGCAGTAAGGTCGATTCAACTACACTGAGAGGTAAGCCTTTTTGGCGGATTTCCCGCAACAACAAGGTGGTGCATGCCCCGGTATTGCTGATTTCTAGCTGCCAATCCGGTTTAAGCATAGCTTTACGGGGATGATGATCAATCACACGCACGAGCGTACCTGGGGAAACGCATTTGATGGTAGCCATGCTTTGCGTATCGACGAGTAAAACACTCTCAACGTTTTCGTTTGGCAGGTCGTTTAGTATTGAAAAATTGAGTTCACTGCCGAATTGGCTTAGAAAAGCCTGTACGTCCAAGTTGAGCGCTTTGGGCAGCACGGCAAAGGCTTCGGGGTCCAGCAATTTGGCAGCCATCAGCGATGCAATCGCGTCCAAATCTGCCTGATCATGCGTTAGGATCAGTCTCATGCCTGTTATTCTCCCAACCAAATGGTTTGGTTATCGATATGGTTGGAATTATAGATGCATTGAGAGAGGCGTGCAACGAGGAAGCTGCCTGTATCAAAGATTATTTGCTCTGAGGAGTGGATAAAAATAACCTCAACGTAGGATTTTTCTCCATCCATGATGACACCAACATCGCTGATGGTGTGAAGCAAACCATCAGTATCGGAAATCCAGCCGTGCTTGTGAGCAACTTCTTGATCGGGGGGAAGTCCAGCTTCTATCAGGGCTCCCATACGATTCTGGCTCATGACATTGAGAATGTGCTGGCATGCCGCCTGGCTGATTTGTCCATTATAGAGACCTTTTTCAGGTGACGCGCCAACGGAGCACTGGTAAATTCGGGTCAACAGGTCACCAATTTCCGAGGGCACGGTTTGATTGTAGGAATCCGGATTGAGATTTATATCAGTACGTGCATTGGCGGGTGTGGTGAAGCGCTGCAAGAGGGGGCTGCCATCCGCAAAGTAGCCGGCTAAAAAGGTGTTCTGATAACCCAGGTCTTGCATATCCCGCGTGACAATCAGAGGCCCGGCAGCTTCGTCCAGGTAAGTTCTCATCAATGCGTCCGCGGGTGGGTTGAGCGATTTGGTGAGCATCTGCAGAATCCAACCTTCTGCCAAACCGGGCAATTCGCCGTTAAGATGGCGCATGACCGAGACAGCAATCGGGATTTTCACCGTAGAAGCACCTGAATAGGCAATGTCAACAGGTACTGTTTGATATTCTTGTTGAGCCATGTGCATGATGGAACCGCTGCTCAGATCTTGCGTAAAGATTTCTACGACGCCATCAAAACCCTCATTTTGGATGATTACCTTGAGCGCGA
>DATIUL010000248.1:0-1766 GCA_035466865.1 Anaerolineaceae bacterium
ACTGTCCGTACCGTAGATTTTGGCAAGCTCGACTGCTTCATTGATGACAACTCGCAGTGGTGTCTCTCGATAAAAGGCTATTTCCCAGAGTGCCAGGCGAAGGATATTGCGGTCAATCACCGCCACCTGGTCCAATGGCCATTCGGGGGCATGGCGACTTATGAGGTCATCCAGCTGTACCGTTGTTTTGTGTACACCCTGGGCAAGCTTCAATGCAAAGTCGTATTGGGCTTCATCTAATTCCAAATCTTCTGCCCGGGCTTCAAGCGAGGTACCCAAAGGGTGATCAGCAAGATCCAGCTCATATAAAGCCTGCAAGGCGGCCATGCGTGATTTCGATTTTTTTGCGACCATCTTAGCTCTCAATGTCCACGTCAGATACGTGCACATTTACCTGAACGACTTGCATACCAACCATTTCAGAAATCGCCCGGATAACCCGTTTTTGCACTTCCTCAGCGACCAAACGCACATTTTCTGAGGCTGTGATGACAATATAGACGTCTACAGTTATTTCATCCCCATGGTAAAAGAGCTTGACACCATCAGGTTGTTGCTCTGAGCGTAAGGCACCAGCTGCGGCATTCGCCAGGCGGGTTACGCCTGGTGTCGCAAGAGTCGTCAACCGAACGATTGTCGTAAGAACATTTGGGGCTATGGTTGTTTTCCCCAATGAATTATCTTCCATGGTGCACTCCTCTTCCTTTGCCGTTATGCGGCTAAAGTGTTAATATGGGTCAGCTTCATCCTCGTCTTCATCGTCAGCATCGTCTTCATCGCTGGCCCAAAGATCTTCAGGTTCTTCTTCATTTTCGCTGGTGTCCCATTCATCATCGCCATCTTCATCCCACGAGGCAGCTTCCGCTTCTTCATTTGGGGCAAATGTCAGGCAGCCTGAATCGGGGTTCAATTCAATGGCGGCCGCGCAACAATAGCGATCATCGAGATAGGTGCAATCGAGATAGTGGCATCTAATTTTTGGCATCTTTATTTAATAACCTCTCTAAGTAGGGCATTCGCAGGCATTTTACCGTATACCCAAAAAACCGTAAAGACAACTAATCCTAACCTGGCTTGACTCTGGCAGCTTCAATGACATTTGGTATGTTCTCAAGCCTTGCCAGCAAACGGCTGAGTTGGTCCAATCCAGCTAGTTCTACCACTAATTTCGCCCTGACGAGTTCATTTCGGTTCACCATACTCAAGTCCACCAAACGCACCGGTTCACTTCCAAGTACTGTGGATATTTCCGTCATTAAACCTGAGTGATTGAAAGCTACAATTTGGATTTCCACTGGGAAGGTTTGCTGGGATTGTCCCCAGTCAACTCTTAACAAGCGTTCCTTATCTCTTACTCTCAGAATGTTTGGACAATCCGCGCGGTGTATGGTCACACCACGCCCTCTTGTAATATATCCGATAATGTTATCACCTGGGGCAGGGTGGCAGCAACGCGCTGAGTTGGTTGCCAGCCCTTTCATTCCAGTGACGGTAAAACCACTATCAGCTGCCTGCTTATTGATTGCCGAGGGCTTCACCTGAAGCTCTTGCGCCAGGCTTTCCTTTTGCTCATCAGAGTAAAGTTTGATCAGCCTACCCAGTCCAAAGTCGCCACTGCCGACTGCTATATAGAGATCATCCAGCGTTTTGAAGCCAAAATTAGCCCCATATCGCAATAAATCAGGTTGATTTACCCCCAGCCGCTTGAATTCACGTTCGATCGTTTCTTTACCGTGCAGAAGGTTTTCTTCACGATCCTGTTGTTT
>DATIUL010000249.1:0-2836 GCA_035466865.1 Anaerolineaceae bacterium
TTAAAGGAAGGCTTCAATCCATGGTGAGCGCACAATACCTGCAGGCGGAGCAGATTACCAAGACTTTTGGCACCCATAAAGTGCTGAATGCTCTCAGTCTGCGGCTGGAAGGCGGCCAGCTTAGCTGCCTGCTTGGGCAAAACGGAGCTGGAAAAACCACGCTGCTACGCATCCTGGCTGGCCTGCAAAAACCCAACAGTGGCCAAATCCTGCTGGATGGCCAAGCGCTCCAGGAGAACTTTCGCCGCCAGATCGGCGCGGTCATGCACCAAACCTTTCTTTATGAATATTTGACGGCTCTTGAAAACCTGCGCTTTTATGCCCAGCTTTACCAGGTTCCCTCAGATACACGTTTATTAAAGGAAGCCCTTACCCGTGTTGGATTGGGTAAGGTGCGTGAAGTACCCGTACGCATTTTCTCGCGCGGCATGAAGCAACGCCTTACCATTGCCCGCGCCTTGATTGCTGACCCCAAACTGCTGCTTTTTGACGAGCCTTACACCGGCCTGGACCTTTTGGGTTGCCAATTGCTGAATGAGCTGCTACTTGAAGAAAAAGCCAAGGGCCGCATCATTTTGGCCACCACCCACGAGTTTGAATTTGTGCGCCAGGTGGCCGACCGTTTTGTAATTCTTAATATAGGCCGCTTGGTGGACGATTTTGAAGGCGGACCCCAACTCAGCCTGGACCGTCTGGAAGCGCGCTATCTGGCCATTACTGCCCCCCGCCCCATAGCAGACTTGGGTTCTGCTCCTTCGCCTGAGGAGATTACCGCATGACTCAGTGGCTACGCGCAGTAAAGACCCTCATCTGGAAAGACCTCGTCCAGGAATGGCGCAGCCGCGATGTGATTACGGCCATGTTCAGCTTTGCTGTGCTCAGCCTTTTCATTTTTAACTACGCCATGGAGCTTGCCCCGGCCAACCGCAATGAAATCTCCGCGGGCATCATTTGGGTGGTCATGCTTTTCTCCGGCACACTGGGGCTCAACCGCGCCTTCAGCGCCGAACAGGACCAGGGCTGCTTTGACGGCCTCTCTTTAGCAGTACCGGATCTTTCGGTCATTTACGTGGCCAAGATGCTCAGCAACTTCCTGATGATGCTTTTCATCGTTGTGCTGGTGGTGCCACTCTACTCCGTGCTTTACAATTACTCGCTTTTCAACCCGGGTTTTATCGGTGTATTGCTACTGGGAGCTTTGGGCTACGCCGCCGCGGGGACGCTGATTGCCGGCATGACCGTGCAGACCCGCATGCGTGACCTTCTGCTGCCTATTCTGCTCTTTCCGATTTTGATGCCCCTCAACATGGCCGTGGTCAAGGCGGCTGGTGGCTTCTTAAGCGGAATGCCCTACGCCCAGTTCAGCATCTGGTTACCGATGCTTTTGGTTTACGATATCATCATGTCAACGTTAGGATTTATGGTGTTCAACTATGTCATCTCAGACTAAAACAATTCGTGTGCTTTTTATCGTTGCGGCTGTGCTAATTGCAGGCGCGTTCGCGGTGGTGCTGCTTTATGCCCCACCCGAGCAGACCATGGGCCTGGTGCAAAAAGTCTTCTACTTCCACATGGCTTGCGCCTGGATTGGTATGCTGGCCTTTCTCTGCGCCGCGGTCTTTGCCATTCTGTATCTTTCTAAAAAAGAGATGCGCTGGGACCGTTTTGAAGCCTCATCCATCGAAATTGGGCTGATCTTTACCCTGGTGGCCAATTTCAGCGGCATGATCTGGGCCAAAGCTGCCTGGAATACCTGGTGGACCTGGGACCCGCGCCTGACCACCACGACTATCATGGCTTTTACCTACATTGCCTATCTTTTGCTGCGCCGCGGCATGGACGACCCCACCAAACGCGCTCAATTCGGGGCTATTTATGCCCTCATCGGCTTCATCACTGTGCCCATGACTTTTTTCTCAGCCCGCTACCTGCGCACCATCCACCCGATCCTCTTTGGCACTGGCGCTGAGAAGATGGCCCTTACCCCCAAAATGCTGCAGACTATGGGCGTGAGCCTGGTGGCTTTTACCGTTTTGTTTGTTGCTTTGTTACTTTACCGTGAGCGTTTGATGGCCGCGGAAGAACAATTAGCCGCGCTTGAAAGCGCCCAGGAGGACTACGATGCCTGATACTTCCACATTTTTAGTTTACGGTTATATTGTCATTTTTGGCATCCTGGCCACCTATATTACCTCCCTGGCCCTTCGCGGCCAACGCGTGCTTAAGAAATTGAAGGAATTTGAAACCAGGAAGTAAAGATCCTGGTTGTTCTTAGCGTCTAATTTTGTACCTTGTTTTAACCTACTATTTATCCTATAATATCTCCTATTCGAGGAGATATTATGATAATCGACACCCACAACATGGTCTCAATAACCGAAGTAAATCAAAACTTTTCGCAAGTTGCCCGAAAGGTGGAAGAAAACGGTCCTGTAATTATCTTAAAAAATAACAAACCCCGCTTTATCCTGATGGAGTACAGCGATAGCTTGCCTTCTGTGGCCAGTGATAGTGAAGTGACTCAATTGGCATCCAAATTTATGGATAAATATCAGAAAGCTTTTAAAGCTTTAGCCAAATGAATCTGAGACTTTCGCAGGACCAAGTGATTTTGTTGCATGTCTCGTTGATTCAAAGGTTTGGTGGTGCCCGAGGCATTTTGGATCTGCATCTATTGAATTCAGCTTTGGCAGCTCCTTACCAAACTTTTGATGGAGATTTACTATTTCCATCAATCGAGGAACAGGCTGCGAGACTCGCTTATGGTTTTATTCAAAATCATCCATTTCTTGACGGAAATAAACGCATTGGGACCATGGTTATGTTGGTCACTGCA
>DATIUL010000250.1:0-11238 GCA_035466865.1 Anaerolineaceae bacterium
CCAATTGCCGACCCGGATGCACCATTTCAAATGCTGGTTACAAATCTTGGCTACGAAGAACATACTGGAGCAACAGCCATTGGCCGCATTCATGCTGGGATCCTTCACACAGGTGATTTTCTACAACGTATTCATCATGACGGCACGATGGAAAAAATTCAGGCACGCTACGTATTTGCCTTCCAAGGTCTGGAATCGGTCCCTGTTCAGCAGGTGGAAGCCGGAGATATCGTTACTATAGGCGGCCTTAAAGATATTGAGATAGGCGAGACGCTTGCCGATGTTGAAAATCCAATCGCTCTGCCCACCATCATCGTGCAAAGGCCAACCGTCCAGATGACATTTGGCATCAACACTTCCCCATTTTCCGGTCAGGAAAGTAAATGGAGTTCATCCCGAAAGCTTGCGGAGCGCTTGCAGACTGAATTAAGGACCAATATTGCCCTTAAAGTGGAAAGTACAGACAGTAAGGATACTTTCCTGGTCTCTGGCCGTGGCGAGCTACATTTGGGCATCCTGATTGAAACCATGCGACGTGAAGGCTATGAATTTCAGGTTTCCCGGCCAGAAGCAATTGTAATTACTGGTCCGGATGGCACAAAATTAGAGCCGTTTGAAGAAGTACATGTGGATGTGGACCCTGATTATGTCGGTCCTGTGGTTGAAATGTTGGGGCAGAGACGTGGAAAAATGCAGTCCATGAGTACTAATCCGGATAATACCATCCATCTGACCTACAGCATGCCAACACGTGGATTACTTGGCTTCCGTTATCGCTTCCTGACAATCACCCGGGGTAAAGGAGTTCTAAACAGCTTCTTTGTGGGCATGCTGCCACTGGAAGATACAATCGAGAACCGCCAAACCAGTTCAATCGTTGTAAGGGAGTCCGGTGTTTCTTCAACTTACGGGCTAAAAAATGCTGAGGAACGAGGCACCCTTTTTATCGGTGCTGGCGTACCGATTTACGAAGGAATGGTTGTTGGAGAGACACCACGTCCTCAGGATCTATCCATCAACATTGCTAAGAAAAAACATTTAACCAATATGCGCCAATCCAATAAGGACATTGAAATCCGACTCACTCCACCCAGAAATTTGAGTCTGGACGAAATGATCGAATATCTTGCCCCTGATGAACTCTTGGAAGTAACACCCCAAAGCTTGCGCCTGCGCAAACGCATCCTCGACACGAACGATCGTATGCGTTTCCAGAAGTCCGGTGAAGTTGAAGAGGACGACTAAAAGGGCAGTGCCTACTAATTCATTGCTATTGCGTGTGGTGTTAACTAAAACTTAAAGTAATTGCAGGGCCGGCCCGATGTTTTAGTCTCGATGGCGAAGAGGTGGCCGGCCATCGGTTGAGCTGCCAAGGCTTCATCGCTCAAATCGACGCTCGCGGAAGTGATAAAGATTGTTTGAAGCGTAGGCCCACCAAAACACAGCGATGTGGGCCGTTGAACAGGTAGCTCGATCTCGCTGAGGATTTTTCCTTCGGGGGAGAGTTGAATAACTTTCCAGCCATCCCAGATAGCAGACCACACATTGCCTTCTCTATCGATGCAAAGTCCATCAGGAACTCCTTTTGGACTTTCAAAAAAAACGGTAGGATTCTCGATTTGTCCTGTGGCAAGGTCATAATCGTAACGATAGATTCTGGCATCCAGGGAATCTGTGAAGTAAAAAACGTTTGTGCCCCAATCCAGACCATTGGAAATGCCAAGGCCTGTTAAGACTTTATGTAGCCTGTTTTGCTTCTCCAGAAACCACAAGCTGGCAAGCCCTTTGGGACCTTTTGACCCTGCCCAAAACCTGCCCATTGGATCGACCTTACCGTCATTCATCATGCATGGTGATTGCTCTGGAATGGTTTTTTGAAGCATTTTGATAGATTTTCCATATCCATCCCAAAATGCAAACCCATCCTGAACAGCCAATATCAAGCCGCTGTCCTCTACAAGTCCAAAACTTCCTACTTTGCTGGGCAGTTCAAAGGTGCTGAATTGGCTGGTTTCTGGGTTAAAACGAAAAACAAGTTGTTCTTCAATGTCAGTCCAATAGAGCACTTGTTCCCTGGTACTCCACACAGGGGATTCTCCTAATTTATTGCGGGTATTTATTAATGACTGGGTAATAACCTGTTTCTCGATAGCCATATTTGCATTGTATCATTTGGTTTTGGGCCTGGCAGGAATTTTGCACCAAACAGCTATAAAGCAGCATGTTAGAATATGGGTTGAAAAATGGACAACATTTCCGGTTCGCACAAAGCAAGACCAATAAATTGGACCAAGCAAATCTCCAATAATTTTCCGTGGATTTCTTTTCTCCTGATAATCGTTGTAGGCGGATTGATTGGCTATATATCCGGCTTTTTTTTGCCGAATGTATATGAGGCAAAGGCTGTTCTAACCGCAAATATCGATCTTAAGGAGAATAGGCCAATCGTTACAGAGATAATGGTTGATTCCCAGTTGAACTATGTCGGCGAATTAATGTACAACTCGAAAATCATTGAGCCGCTCTTGTCGGAGGAAGCAGACTCTGGAAATCCATTAACGCTTGAGGATCTAAAATCAATGGCGTCCATTGAACGCCAATTGATGAATACCATCATTAAGGTGCGTGGAAAAGATCCGGTCATCGTTGCACGAATCGCGTCAAACTGGTCCAAAATTGCCTTTGAAACCTTGGTCGAGGCAAAAACGCACGCGTTGCTTGCTTCTGAAGCCAGGCAACAACTGGCATTTCTTGAAACTTGTTTTCCAACCAGCTCAGATATTGCCAAGGACAAACCTGCCAACGTGACCATTGAAACATTTTGTGAGGGGCTTTCCATTCAATCTGCTGAGGCCAAGCTGGCTGCAGCAACCAAAGTGTTAACTGATGAAGAAACAAAGACCCTTGGATTGATGCCTTATATCAATATCAGCCAATATATCCCAGCAAGTGCACCGAAAGTTCCCACTTCAACCAACCAAGGCATGTTGACCCTTAGTGGAATGATCATCGGAATTGTGGTTGGTATTGTATTTGTCGAGCTGAGTCGATTAAAGAATATTGATGAAAACTGACAAACCCCTTGATCAGATTAACAAAATCTTGTGGGGTGCGTTACTCATTTTTTTACCATTCACAAGTTTTCCGCTGGTAGCTAAGCTATTCAGGGGCAGCATGGTAGCTCCTCTCTCGGCTATCCCTTTGGGGATCTTGTTCTTTACCTTCCTTCTGCCACGAATTTTCAGACCAAAGTCGGTGCCAACCCAGGTTGTTCCAATCTTCTTGTTCTTCCTGGTGGCTTTGCTTTCAACTGCATTAGCAAGTTTTCGGTTGTTGCCTGGATATCGAAATGATAATCCTTTGATGAATAACCTAGAGTCGTTTGTGACCCTTGGTGTTGGTATTGCTTTTTACATTACTACTTATCTGTTTATTAGGGACGAAAAAACACTTAAGTTTTCCATTGCTTGCATCAATATTGGTGGTGTTCTCATCCTTTTGGCGAGTGTTCTCCAGTTTGCCTCCTGGAAGCTTTTTCAGAATTATCCAGACTTGTTACAGTCTCTACAAAGCTTGGTTTCCTCGTCCGGACGATTATTTGCCAGGCGGGTGAACGGTCTTGCTTATGAACCTTCGTGGCTCGCCCACCAGATAAATATCATTTACCTACCCATCTGGTTTGGCTTGGTTCTCAAAGGCCAGAGCATCTACCACTTTCGATTGTTTAGGAAGGTTTCTCTCGAAGTCTTGTTACTGATTGGCGGTTTCTTCAGTTTATTTGCATCTCTTTCTCGAATTGGTTGGTTAACAGCCATTGCCATGATTGGGTTTCTTATTATTCGAAAAGCAAATGACCTGAAAAAGAAAGCAGTCATGAGGTTCTTTTCAACAAAAAAAAACCGTTCGGCATTAAGAAACGCGCTCATAAACTCACTATTTTGGTTATCCGTGGTTTCTTTGATTCTCTTGATTGGATTCTCAATCCTGAAATTACTCACAATTGTGGAACCAACTCGCATGGCCAATTTTTTCAATCTTATTCAAATCAGGGAGAAGGGTATCTTAACCTGGGCAAGCAGACTTGAGCTAGCCGAGAGGTTTATTTATTGGCAGACTGCTTTCATTACTTTTCTAACATTTCCATTATTAGGAGTAGGTCTTGGGAATGCTGGTTATTATTTCCTTAACAATTTGCCTTCCTTTGGGTATGGCTTACCAGAAATCATGAATTACGTTCTCTTCAATTCCAATGTGGCTAACCCAAAGAACTTATGGATTAGAATCCTTGCAGAAACAGGAATTATCGGATTTGCGGTTTTCTTTACTTGGTTTTATGGCCATATTCGAATGGCCGGTAAACTTGACTTAGAACCCAGAAGCAAGTTAACCAGCGTTGTCGGTTTGATTGGTATTCTCTTGTCTATAAGCTTTGTTCTGGAAGGTTTTAGTATGGATACTTTTGGTCTGCCCTACTATTGGATCGGTTTCGGATTAGTCATGGGGGTTTATCGTTTTTCTCAAACCTTATACTTGGAACCGGCGGAAAATCATTGATCGATTGCAGGCACGGGTATTTGGAATTCCGCAAGCAAACAAAGCGATTTTTAATTCATACTTAATCACCTCAAGCTCATCACGCAATACTTCAGCGCTTACGTTGGCAGCTGGTAGTAACGCGCGGGCAAACCCACCCAAACTTGCCCCTAATGCCAGGCTTTTCGCCAGATCTATGCCGTTTCTAAGCCCGCCTGAAGCAATCACTGGAATTTTCGGCTCATCGTCAACAAAGATTTCTTCGAGGCAATCCACCGTCGTCAATCCCCAGGAGCGGAAATCAGACGCAATTCGACGGAGGATTAGATCAGGTTGCCGGAACATTTCCACTTGGGACCACGATGTTCCTCCCGCACCTGCAACATCCACCGCAGCCACACCAACATTCACCAGAGCTTTATAGGTTTGTCTGTCAATTCCCCAGCCCACTTCCTTCACAAGGACAGGTTCTTTTAGGGCATGTGTAATTTCTTCAATTTTCCGGAGCACACCAGACCAATTGTGGTCACCATCGGGCTGCAGAACCTCTTGCAATGCGTTCAGGTGTAGAAAAATAGCATCCGCACCGGCTATTTCAATTGCCTTTTTGCATGAGTCAACATCAAAACCATAATTTAACTGCACTGCACCCAGATTGCTGAAAATGAGGGCATTCGGAGCTAATTTCCTTATGTTGTAGGTTTCAACGTAAGCCTGATTTTCCAATCCGGACCGAACCGAACCAATCGCTATGGCTACATTACAGTGCTCAGCGGCTATCGCCAGGATTTGGTTCAGGCGAGCGGTTTCAGAGGACCCACCAGTCATGGAAGAAATCAAAATTGGAGCATCCAATTCATGGCCTAAAAAAGTAGTAGATATGTCAACACTCTCAAAATCCATCTCAGGCAGTGCTTTATGCCGCAACGTAATAGCGTCAAAACCAGCCGTGAGACCCGAAGATACATCTTCTTCAAGTGCGATTCTGAGGTGTTCATTTTTACGACGAGGGATTGGGATGTCTGATTCCATTATTAAATCTTATATGTTCACCTTCCCTTTGTCAATTAGAGTTTATAATTCAACTTAATTTCAAGCAGACGATGTGAGGTAACAATGCAAGAAAATGAGATATTTGACAAAGTAAAAGAAGTAATCAGTGACGTATTAAAAATTGATAGCAAAGATGTCAAACCAGAGACCCGTTTTGTGGAGGATTTGAAAGCAGATTCGATGGATCAGTTTTTCCTCGTGGATGGCCTTTGCGAGAAATTTAATATCAATATCACTGATGAGGATGCCCGCAAGATTCACACTGTTGAAGATGCTGTAAAGGCTGTTGCGGAAGTTCTAAAAGATTAACGTTTTTGAAACAAGGGAATTAATAAAAAACGAGGTTATTATCGCAACCTCGTTTTATTAATTAAATGCACAATGCCTGGATTTCTCCAGGCATTGTTGTTCAATTTTGAGTTAGTCTCCGCGCAGATAACTATTAAGCGCTTCTTTACTAATTCGGTACCCATTCCCAATCTTACGGGCTTTTAGTTCTCCAGCCGTGATGGCAGCCATGATATCTTCTGCCCCGACCTTGAGGAACTGGGCCGCTTCATCAGGGGTCATGACATCAGGCGTTCCCGCGGCAACTGAGCTGCTACCTTGTGAAGCTGCTTGATTTTGTTGCATATTTCCAAGCGCTCCAGACATCACATTCCCGATGCTCATTCCAGCACCAATGCCAGCGGTTAAGCCAGCCCCGCCATTGGGATTATTGGCAGCTTCGCGCATCGCATCTGCGGCCTGTAGTTGTGAGTAGGTCTGCATATCCAGCATTCCCATCGCCCTCAGGTCTTCGGCCGATTTATCAGATGGTTTGAGGTTGGCGACATAAAAGCTTTTCAAAAGTAAACCGATAGCCAGGAAGTCATCTTGAGCCTTAGCTCGAACCGCAGCACTGAGTTCTTCGGTGAGGCCAATCAGCTCCATGACATTGCTCTTCTTGGCTGTTTCGCCCAACAAGTCCTGAAGTTTGGAAAGTAACATCGCCCGCAAACGCGCTTCGATATCTACTGTGGAGAGGGAGCTACTTGCCCCAACAATCTGGGTGACAAATTGCTGTGGGTCATTTACCTGGAAGCTAAAAGTACCGAAACCCTGTAACAATGCAATTCCAAGGCCGACGCCTGGATTCTTCACAATGATTGGTTGTGGAGTGCCCCATTTTTGGTCAGAAAATTCCCGCATGGAGACAAAGTAGACCTCGGCAGGGAAGGGGGTCCGATCGCCAAAGAGTTTGCCAACCAGGCCGGTTAGCAGAGGAATATTGGCAGTGGTCAGGGTATGGCGGCCAGGTCCAAGGACGTCCAGGGCACGACCGTCGCGGAAAAACACGGCAGCCTGGGATTCCCGAACGATGAGCTGAGAACCGATGCGAATATCCATATCGCCGGTTTCAGGGAAGCGATGAACAATTTCATCGCGCATTTCACTTGCATATTCAACAACATCAAAAATTCGAGCCATTCTCATTCCTCCGTGATCTCAGTTATTTTTCAATGCCCTGCATTATCTTGGTGCGCTTATTGAAAGCTTCCAATGCAGCTTGAGCAATCTTGGTTAAATGCTTAATCGAAGCCGGTAAGCCGTCACTTCCAACTGATTCCTCTACATTATCAATGGCATGAGAAACGGTCTCTTCCAGGCTCAATAGATAGTTGTCGTATTGGTAAACATTTGTTAATTCGGCTTCGTTGATCTTGATGGCATCGAAAATACCAGCATAGCCATAGGCCGCCGTGCGTACACGGTCAATAAACTGCCGCATCTTAATAGCTGCCCCCTCAACATCATCGACGAAGGCAAGTTCACCACTGGAAATCAGATCACGTTCAATCGATGATAGGCGCTGATACTGAGTTTCGAACGCTTTCGAGACTGACTCTCGCAATAATTTATCGGCCATGCGTCGGTCTCCGCGTTCAACATAGCCCTTAAAGCCAGGAATTTTGCTTACCAATTTCTTGAAAGCATCCTGCTGGCTGACGACTTTATCTAAAATATCATCCATTTTTCTCCTTTTCGTATACTTTACGGATAGAGTATAGATCGATTATGCTATGCTTACAGTAGAAAATCTACGCTCAATTTTTATCATTATAATTGAATTTGTATATACTAAACGAATTGGAGAAGCTTGCTTGAGAAGACAGAATAGCACGCCGTGGGGCCCTTTTGAGTATTTTTTGATTGTGATCCTGATCTTTTTGGTGCTATTCACTGTGTTTTCATTGTTTTGGCCTGCCATCCAACTTTTCTATCGCAGCACTCTCGCAATTACACCCACAGCACTGCCATAACCCGGCAGTAAATGATCCTAATGATTACATTCTGACGTAAGAGAGATGCCAATGAGCTTTCCCAGATTGGTAAGGTCCGTGGTTGATTGGGTTTTTCCGCCAACTTGCGCGGGTTGTGGCAAAGAAGGAGAGATTTTTTGCTCTGAGTGTCTGGCTTCAATAATCCCAATTAAACAGCCCACTTGCAGATATTGCGGCCTAAGCCTGGCGAAGGCAGGAATCTGCACCCATTGCCTTGAGGTAGAACATCCTTATGCCGAGATGGCGTCCTATGCTGTATATGCTGGTAACCTAAGGTCCGGCATTCACGCCCTAAAATATCAAAACAACTTTTGGCTGGGGGAATTTTTTAGCAATCTGCTGGTTCAGCTTCTAAAAGAGAAAAAATGGCCTATTGATATCGTCATGCCAATTCCTTTGAGTGAAGAAAGGCTTCAGGAACGTGGCTATAACCAGGCCGCTTTACTCTCAAAACCAATAGCTAAATACCTCAACCGGCAGCACGATCAGCAAAGCCTCGTTCGCGTCAAAGAAAATCACTCCCAGGTAGCTCTCACAAGGGAACAACGCTTTGAAAACGTCAGATCAGCTTTCCTTGCAGAATCGCCAAAACAATCCAACCTAAATGTTTTACTTGTCGATGATGTTTTCACCACGGGGGCGACCATAATGGAGGCCTCAAAGGCTCTTGCCGCTGCTGGATACGGGAACATTTATGCCGTTACGCTTGCCAAAGCTTCGACTGGTTATTAAACAGGTTAACATTGACTTTCAAAACATGTATAATTTAAGAAAATCCGAGGAGGTTCACATGGCAATGAAAATGGATGTATTCACAAAAGATATTGAACTCTCTGATCGTCTGAATGATTATGTAACTAAAAAAGTTGGAAAACTGGAACGTTATCTGAGTGAGATCGGCGAATGCCGAGTTGACTTGGCCACAGCTAAATCAGCCAGAAACCTGGCCGATAGGTCCATTGCTCAGATCACTATTCGTGGAAGGGGCTTTATCCTTCGTTCAGAAGAACGCGCCGAAAGTATCTATGCCGCCATCGATGCTTCCGTGGATAAAATGAAATCACAGATAGAACGCTTCAAAGGCAAACATTGGACTAAGAAGTTGGAAGGTGTGCCTGGTGAAACCGAAGAAGTTGAAGAAGCTGAAACTGGTGAACCAATCATCGTGCGCCGCAAGAGTTTCCAACTGACGCCCATGGATGAGCTTGAAGCACTTGAACAGCTCCAACTTTTAGGGCATGAAGACTTCTTTGTGTTCTATAACTCGAAAACTGAGAAGATCAACGTTCTTTACAAAAGGCGTGACGGGACCTATGGTCTGATTGACCCCATCGTCGGATGATTTTGACCTGATGACGAAGGCAGCCGCTTATCTCGGCTGCCTTTTTGTTCCAAAGCTCATAAAGGTAATAACTCAGTGGATCTTTCAAGGTCCATGTTAGGAAAAATATGGCAACAAATCTGGAAAATTCAGCAAGCAGTCGGAGTACGGATCAAAAATTGATTGAGGACGCTGCCCGACAAATCCTCGTTGGCATTGGTGAGGACCCTGAGCGGGAAGGTTTACTCAAGACGCCGCAACGTGTAGCGAAAGCGTACGCAGAACTTACGGATGGCTATTCCAAGAATCCAGAAAAAATAATTAATGGGGCCTTGTTCAGTGTGGATTATGACCAAATGGTCGTAGTGAATGACATTGAGTTTTACAGCATGTGCGAACATCACTTGCTTCCATTTTTTGGGCATGTACATGTTGCCTATTTACCAAATGGAAAGGTCATCGGTCTCTCAAAGATACCTCGCATCGTAGATATGTTTGCGCATAGATTACAGGTTCAGGAGAGGATGACCCAGCAAATTGCCGACCTGATAGACTCTCAAATCCATCCGCAGGGGGTGGCAGTTGTAGTCGAAGCGCAGCACATGTGCATGACTATGCGAGGAGTCAAAAAACAGGAGGCTACCATGACCACCTCAGCCATGCTTGGAGCTTTCAGAACGCAACTGGAAACGCGACTTGAATTCCTGAATCGGATTTCGAATAATCGATAATTGGGAACTTGATTCTTTGTAAATGAATTAACGAATTCTAAATACTTCAGCTCCGACACGAGTTGTCTGGCTTACTTTTTTGGGTTTTTCAACACGAACACGCACAGCATCAATAGCGTACGTTTCCAGAAGGAGCTTGGCCAAATGCCCGGCCAGAGCCTCCACCGTGTGGTACGCACACCTAGCCACCTCAGCAATTATCATTTTTGAGGCAGAAGAATAATTCACCGTATCGGTTATGTCATCCGATTCCCCAACCAGGCTTAAATCTTTATAGAGGGTGATATTGATCAGCAAATCCTGGGGGTTATCCCTTTCAGGATGCTTGACACCGATGATGCCGCTGGCAATCAGGTCAGTGATGATGATTGAATCAAAAGTCAAAGTATCCATTGGTCCTCCACGATTGGCACTATTTTATCAGTAGGTTAGAATCAATGTATGAAAATCCTATGTTTCAGCATAAACCCGATCTTTCCGGATGTGGTGAGCGGAGGAGCTTCAAAGCACTTGATGAATCTGACTCAATTTTTGGCTAGCAAAGGTCATCAAGTGCGAATTATTTGCCCATCTTTGACAGAGCAGAACCAAAATTTTCATATCGCTCAAGGACTGGAAGTATGGCCTGTGCTTCCATTTCATCAACCTTTTCCAGCTCCTTATGCTGTTACACCCCCTGAATTGGCTTTTATTGTTGAGGAAATTAACCGGCAATTAGACTGGGCAGAGCGCTTCTACGTGCACGATGGAGAACTGTTGCTGCCCCAATTGCACACGAAAATCCCTACAATTTTGTCTTTTCGGGATAATTACTACCCTGAATCCATCCTGGGTAGTTTCATCAACCAGGCTGATGAAATCATCTGTGTTTCCCCATATTCTGCCTCTGTTATCAAAACAACCGCCGGACGCGTTGTCAAAGGTTTGGCCGATCGACTTCATGTTGTAATGAACGGAATTGACCCCTCCGTGTTTCACCCTATTCCAATGGATGAAAATCTGCTTATTCCCAAGTTGCCCTTTGATCCGCGCAAACATCGTTTCTTGTTGCATCCACACCGCCCAGACCCCAACAAGGGTTTGGCTGAGGCTCTGCAAGTATTAAAGTTTCTGGTGGTCGAAAACGGCATGAAAGACGTGATGTTGCTGACTCCCCGCTGGCATTCTGACATGAGTGGTTCGGACGAGGCTGCCTTTTTTTATACGATGGATAGGTTAATCGAAGAATCCCATCTGACACAAAACATTCATTTTCTGGATTGGTTGAGCCAGAAAG
>DATIUL010000251.1:0-3181 GCA_035466865.1 Anaerolineaceae bacterium
TTTGTGGCTCCATGGAACCGGAAAGCACAATCAGCGGTTTATAACCAAAAAAAGAGGGCACTTCCTGGGGCTTGGCAACGGACTTGAAAATAATGGTCAAGTTCATGATCAGGATGGGAATAAGCACCACACAAAGAAGGACGGCCAACGCCGTCCAAATTTTTGATGAGTTCGATTGGTTTTTCTTGTACATGATTACCTCATTAATTAGACACAATCATCAATTTTATTACGTTTGTTGCAAAATGCAATAACCAATACTAGTGAAACATTATATAAATGGTAAGATTTTACTTTGCCAGTGATTTTGTGCGTGTCTTCCTTAATAATGCCCCCCAAAGTTGCATTCACCTAACACCTGGCCGCACAAGTAAGGCGTTTCAACAGGCAAACCGGAAAACCATCCGCGTTTATTCTCAAGATGAGCATACTCCACTACAAGCCCGATCTTGGAGCAGCAAAACGATGATTTCCTTCCGCGATGTACTTTCTCAATTATGGCTGTTTTCGACTAAAATATATAGCATAGAAACTTACGTAGCGATTTGGGTAAATGTACCCAATTATCTGAAATGTGAAAATTAGCTACGAATTAAGGAGAGGAAATGTCATTTAATAATAAATCTCGTTTGGACCCTTCACAGGTTCAAGACCGGCGTGGGCGCGGCAGCGGAACAAAAGTTGCTGTTGGCGGGGGGGTTAGCCTGGTGATCTTTGTGGTGGCTCTGCTCTTAGGGGTTAATCCTTCCAACCTCACCCAACTGTTGGGCGGCGCGGCATCTGCCCCTGAAACAACTACCAGCAGCTATAACGATTTGGCTACCACCTGCCAAACCGGCGCGGATGCCAATAAGAGCCAGGAATGCGCCATCGTTGGCTATGTCAACAGCTTCCAGGCCTTCTGGACTGACGAATTTTCGGCACATGGCGCAGAGTATCAGCCAGCTCAGACAATCCTTTTTACAGGGTCAACTGAGGCTGCTTGTGGATATGCCTCTGCCGCGATGGGCCCCTTTTATTGCCCAAACGACCAGAGCGTCTACCTGGATCTTTCTTTTTTCGATGAGTTAGAGACCAAATATGGTGCTCAAGGCGGACCCTTTGCTGAGGCCTACGTACTGGCCCATGAGTACGGCCATCATGTGCAGCACCTTTTGGGCGTACTGAACACGGCTGGCTATTCGAGCACTGGCCCGCAAAGCGAGGCTGTGGCCATTGAATTGCAGGCTGATTGCCTGGCCGGAGTCTGGATGCATAACGCCATGCAGACCGGTTACATCGCTCAAATCACGGAAGACGACTTGAGGTCGGCTCTGAATGCTGCTGAATCTATCGGCGATGACCGCATTCAGAAACAGGTGCAGGGCTATGTTTCCCCCGAATCCTGGACCCACGGCTCTTCTGCCCAACGCGAGGCAGCCCTGATTGATGGAATAAAATTAGGCGACATCGAGACCTGCAGTACACCAGGCACATAAGCCAACTCGGCCCGTCCAGTCGAATTCCTGGATTAGCCCTCAATTTGAACAATAAAAAGGAAGGCCGGAATTTATTCCGGCCTTCTATATATATAGTGGTTGTTTTACTTCTTGCGGCCGACCAGCCAGTTGATAATCAGTTCTTTTTCTTCGGCGTTGATTTTGGCACCGTTCTTCACCATCCTATCAAGGGTCACGGACCACTCCTCGGCTGTTTTATTCTGAGAGAGGATGAATTCCAGGGTGTGCTTGGGTTTGGCTTTCTCGGTGATCAGGGCTTCCATCTCGGCGTCGCTCAAAGTTACGGGGGCAGTTGCAGTAGGTTCAGTAGCGGCAACTACTGGGGCTGAGGTTTCGGTGACCTCAGGTGCTCCCACAGAGGGTTCGACCACGACTGCTGAAGGCACAGCTGTGGCCTGTACGACAGGGGCACTAATGGTGGCGGCAGGGCTTGGGGCACAAGCAACCAGCATCAGAAGAGGGAGGGCAATCAGGAGGAAAATTCGGAATGTTTTCATTTTGTTTTACCTTTCAATTGCCCCATTTTATGTGGTTGACCGGTCGTTTTCAAGCATAAAGATGCTACAGGTATGACCATAATTACCTGTGGCATCTTTAATTGGGTTTTGTTGAAAATTTATCTAATCGGCGGCGCAACGGAAGCCAAGATTATTGCTGCTGTGGAACTCGGGGTCGAAACTGCGCGAGCTGATCAGCAGATTTGCTGGGGCGCTATCCCATCCGCCGCCACGCACCACCCGGTAAAGATCCGAAGGAGCGCCAGTGAGGGTTTCTTCAGGGGCACCGGGACGGTAATCGGGGAGGTAGCGGTTGGCGGTCCATTCCCAAACATTGCCGGTCATGTCCATCACCTCCCAAATGCCGGCCCCGCTGGGATAATGGCCAACTGGCTGCGTGTCACCCGTACAATTTTTCAAATCAGCATCTAGGCGGGCGTTGGTAACGTCACAAGTGGGTGTGTGATCACCCCAGGGGAAGGCTAATTTAGAATCCCCCCACCCGGTTGCTTTTTCCCACTCAGCCTCGGTAGGCAAACGCTTGCCCGCCCAAGTGCAGTAGGCATCAGCTTGCTTCCAGGACACAAAAATCACGGGATAATCGGCGAATTCAGGGTTGTCGAAATAGTTCTCGCGGGTCTCTGAACTGAGCGAACTGGGGGCAGTGCAGGCGCCGGCCTGGACGCACTTTGCATATTTGGCGTTAGTTACTTCAAATATATCGATCTTAAATTCCGGCAGTTCCACTGATTGCGAGGGCAGTTCATCCTCTGTGCAGCCCAGGCTGTCATTGTGGGCTGGGTCGCAACCCAGCCAGAAAGCGCCAGCTGGAATGACCACCATGTCGGTTGGGTCAGAACCCGGTACGGAGGTGGGAGATTCCTGGTTAGCTGCAGGGACCTCGGTTGGTACCTGGAGGTCGGGATATGCGGGGTTGGGGGGCATTGGGCCGGTTTGGCACGCGCTCAACAGCAACAGCGCGCAGACGGTCACTAAGAGGGCAGTTTTCATTTTGATTGCTCCTTTCCATGTGTTTCATGGCTAAAACAGAACCGTAGTATTGATTATAAAGTTATTTTAATAATGCATTTTTAGGTTGAATTGAGAATTGCGGACAGCCTTATTCCAACCTTTAAAAAACTATTTCTTCCATCAAAGAAAAATTCTGCCGTACAAATAAAACTG
>DATIUL010000252.1:0-4921 GCA_035466865.1 Anaerolineaceae bacterium
CATCGCTCAGCAACCGATTGCCTTCATAACCTTTTACCAGCTTACTGGCCAATGCATGGCTGGCAATGATAGGGCTATTGTAGATATCCAGAACATTCCAAACGGATTCTTCATCCAGATGGGAAATATCCAAACCAAAACCAATTTCATCAATGGCCTTTACCAGGTCTCTGCCAGCTTTCGTTAGCGGACCAGGCTTGCGGGTACCGCCGCAATACTGATTGCCAGTCCATGCCAGGCCAATTATCCGGATGCCGGCCTCCCACCACATGGGAAGTTCGTCGGGTCCCAAAATGCCTTCGGCGCCTTCTATGAGCTGAATCAACCCAATGGGTTTGAAGGTTTCAGGCAGGTCTGGGTTTTGGCTTTCCCAATCCTGCAGATGCGACTTTAACTCTGGCTTTGTTTTAATAAGGCGAAATTTCTCTGGATTTTCCTCTGTCAACTTTTTATATATCCCGGGGTGTCGCCAATAACGCGCATTAGCTTCCTGGACAGTTTTATAGCCTTTGTTGGTTTCAATGTGTGCGTCATCATGCCTTGAAGGCGCTTCAAACATGGTGCTGAAAACCACCCCAACCCTACCGATATTCCAATCCTTCCAACCCAACAAGCTTGGGGGCCACACATTGTCCACACCGTTTTTGAAGTCAATGGCTTGGATTTCTTTGGAACTTAGACGGTAGTCGCGGTTGTAATCCAACATGTTGATGGATAGGTCTTCGTGCGCATCCAGGATGAGGTACATGGTCTCTCCGCATAAAAAAAAGCCGGGACCAAATGGCCCCGGCTCTAAATATCTTTTGCTTACTCAGCAGCCGGTTCTTCGTCGGCAGTTTTGACTTCAGGTTGTTCCACAACTGCTTCGGCCACAACTTCTTCAACGGCTTCGGCAACAGGTTCAACCACAACTTCTTCAACGGCCTCGGCAACGGGTTCAGCCACAACTTCTTCAACGGCTTCGGCAACGGGTTCAGCAGCAACTTCTTCAACGGTCTCCGCGACGGGTTCAGCAGCGGCTTCAACTTCCTGTCCCAAATGGGTGGCCATGCTTTCGCCTTCACCGGCTTTACCAGTCAGGTCAAAGTCGGCGGCCAAAGTTTTCCAGTCCTGGTCGGTAAAGGCCGGGCTGTCAACTTTGCGCATAGACAAACCAATGCGGTGAGTGTCGTCTTCAATCTTGATGATGCGCAGGGAAACCATTTCCCCAACTTTCAGAACTTCCTTGGGGTGTTCAATGCGTTTGTCGCTGATTTCAGAGACATGAATGAGGCCTTCGAGGTCGCCAGGTAGATCCAGGCGGGCAAAAGCGCCAAAATTGGTCAGGCGGGTAATTTCGCCCTGCACTAATTGACCAACCTTGAGGGCGGCTACCTGGTCAGCCCAGGGATCGCCCTTGAGCTGGCGGATGGATAAACCGATACGCTTGCGGTCGCGGTCGATGGAAATAACTTTTACCTTTACTTCGTCGCCAACCTTGAGCACTTCGCTTGGGTGGTTGATGTGTTCCCAGGAGCATTCGGAAAGGTGCACCAAGCCATCAGCCCCGCCGATGGAAACAAAGGCACCAAAATCTGCCAGGCTGGTAACGCGGCCAATCTTAACATCGCCTTCGGCGAGATCTTCCATCACTTTATCACGGATCATGTCGCGGGTTTCATTGCTCGCGGCGCGTTCCGAAAGGATCAAACGATGGCGTTCTCGGTCGACTTCGATAACGTTAACTTTGATGGGCTGGCCAATCATCTCTTTGTACTTGGCTTCAGGGGTTTCACCGCTGATGCTAAGACGACGGCTCATGCTTAGCTGGGAAGCTGGGATGAAACCGCGGATGGTGGAGAGAGGCACGATTAAGCCGCCTTTGTTGAAGGAAATGATGGTGGAATCGATAACATCACCAGCCTTCATGTAAGCTTCAGCTTCACCCCAGGCTTGTTCTTCCACTGCTTTGGTGAAAGAAAGCACCAGGTTGCCGCTTGAGTCTTCAGGAGTGATCACGAAGACCGGGATGGAATTTCCGACCTTCAAAGTGGAAAGAAGAGAGGCGGGAATGGCTTCATATTCTTTACCTGTGATGATGCCTTCGGATTTGGCACCGACGCTGACCAGGATCTGGCCTTCAGTCAGGCTTGCGATGATTCCATCGCGGATTTCACCAGCCTTTGGAAAATCAAAGGTCAAACCTTCGGCGTCGAGCAGGGCTCCCATTTGATTGTTATCTACAGGCTCGATGGCCTTCTCTTCGTTTACACTTGCATCTTGTTCAGTCATTATGAGTTGGGCTCCAGTTTAGGATTTGGGTTTGATTATAGGGTAAAAGAGTTTTTTTGACAATGCCAAACCTGAGTTCAGCCGGCCAATTTTCCAGTTTTAGTAAATATTACTCAGCAAGCAAACGTTCTGATGCTGAAAATTGGTACACAAATGTATCGATTTTCTGGCTTCTACAGCCAAGCGAACCTTTGATCTTGCAGTTTTCAACCTCTTTGGCAAGAAAAAAGCGGTAAGCTGACAAGCCTTCCACTTTCTTGCCATTTGAATTTTGTTATTAAACGAGCAGGAATTAATCCTCGTTGACGGGAGGGAACTCGCCCCATTCCAAAACTTCGCGGGTGCCGGTCTGTGGGTCCGGGGGGCCAATGATGCCTTTTTCTTCCAGTTTTTCCACAATGCGGGACGCCCGGGTATAGCCGATACGCAACTTGCGCTGCAGCATGGAAACTGATGCGCGGCCTTCCTTGCGGATGATCGCCAGGGCTTCGGCCTGGATGGGGTCTTCATCAGGGTCCTTTTGCATTTCGCTCCACAGCGAACCTTGTGTCAGCGGGGGGTGCAGCGGTACTTGCGGTTTTTCACTGAATACAGCCACATCCGGCCGCTCGGGGGCACCGGCTTTTACGGCTTGTTCCCGCCAGAAATCCGTCAGGCGGTTGATTTCCGCGTCAGAAACAAAGGTCCCCTGCAGCCGCACAGGGGCAGCGGCGTCGGGTGCCTGGAAAAGCATGTCGCCGCGGCCAAGCAAGCGTTCCGCGCCGGGTTGGTCCAGGATTACCCGGCTGTCTACGTTTGAGGCCACCGCGAAAGCGATGCGGGCGGGGAAGTTGGCCTTGATAAGGCCTGTCAAAATGTCCGTGGATGGGCGCTGCGTGGCCAAAATCAGGTGGATACCGGTTGCCCTGGCCAATTGCGCCAGCCTTGCCAGAGCTCGTTCAGTCTCGTCGGGGGCCAGCATCATCAAATCTGCCAGTTCATCAATCACAACCAGGATGAAAGGCAGCCGCTTTTTGCCCTGTGGGACAACTTTCTGGTTGTACTCTGTAATGTTGCGAACGCCGATTTCGGAAAAGTTGCGATAGCGCATATCCATCTCGCGCTGCATCCAGTTCAAGGCACCAATTACTTTTTCTGCGTCAACGATAACCGGGGCCAGTAAGTGCGGCACGCCGTTATATCCCGTTAGTTCCACGCGTTTGGGGTCAACAAGCACAATGCGCAGTTGTTCAGGGGTGAGCGTGAGCAGGTATCCAGCCAGAATGGCATTTACGCAGACGGACTTGCCGGAGCCAGTGGTGCCGGCAATCAGCAGGTGCGGCATGGAAGCCAGGTCGGCTGTGAAGGGCTGGCCAGAAACATCCTTGCCAAGCGCGAATTTTAGGAAGGATTTGTGATTAATAAAAGCGTTGCTTTCAATTATTTCGAGCAAGGACACCAGGGTGGTTTTGGTATTGGGTACTTCCACGCCCACGTATCCTTTGCCTGGAACAGGCGCTTGAATGCGGATGCGGGGTGCACGCAGCGCCAGAGCAAGGTCATCGGCCAGGCCGGTGATTTTGTTCACCCGCACGCGGGTCTTGCCCTTGCTATTTTCGATGTAATCCGGTTCCACGCCGAACATGGTGATGCTCGGTCCACGCCGAATTTCAACCACATGTGCCGGCGTGCTGAACGAGCGCAAAGTTTCTTCGATTACCCTGGCGCGGTCCAGATCGCTTTCATCTTCATTAATGGGAGCTTGCACAGGGTTAAGGATTTCTTCCGGTCGGGGTAACGCCCAGTGCGGGATGTTTTCAGTATTTTCTGTGCTCGCCGCTTGCGCATTCTGGTTTACAAATGGGGTGCTGGCAGGTACAGGTTCGGGTCTTTGAGTATTGGTTTGCTCAATATGCGTATAGGCTTCTGGAGCACTTTCCAATTGCAGCTCATGTTCACCCTCGATGTTGCGGCGCCTGGCAGCATTTTCTCTAATCCAATTGCCAAATTTAGAACGGTCGTGCTTGAACCTTTTTGCCAGCCAATAGAAAATACTGGAAACTGAAAGGTCAGCCAGAAATACAAGCGCAACGAGCAACCAGGCTACCAGCAAGATGACGGCCGCGATGCCCCCCAGGCCCTCAACCAGGGATTTTCCCAGGAATTCACCAACTTTGCCGCCACCCAGCGACCCTTCAACATTAACCCAGCCCAGGATCAGGTCAGCCCAGGCAACGATATTGAAGAAAAGCAAGAAAAACCCGACCACACGGTCAGCGCTTATGCTGGGGAATTGCTGCATTTTGCTCAAAAGAAACCAAACACCTATCAGGATGAAGAGCACCGGCAACAAGTAGGCTGGCCAGCCAAAGGCAGAGGTCAAGAAGTTGGAAACGGGGACCGTGGCTGTGCCACTGGATTTTTGCAAAAGAGCAAGCAGGGCAATAAGGCCCAGAACCAGCAGGACGATACCGCTGACGTTCATTTTTTGTTCGGTTGTCATCGGCAAGCTTGGCGCGGTTTCAACCAGGGGTTTCCTGGTCGCGGTGCTGCGTGAACTTACCCGCACGACCGGCTTTGCCGCTCCAGATTTTGCAGGCTTTCGGGTTGTTTTTGGTTTGGTTTTGGTAGTTTTTCTCTTAAGTGGGCTTGCTTTTCCTGCCATACTTTT
>DATIUL010000253.1:0-4091 GCA_035466865.1 Anaerolineaceae bacterium
GCTCAACGCGAGCGAGGGAGCCCACCAATTGTAGGTTTTCAGCAGAAATCCGAGCAAAGGCACCCCAATAATAAAACCCAAAGCCCAGGAAAGTTCCGTGATGGCCAGCACTCTTCCGCGGCTTTCATAGGGCACCCGGTCGCCCAGGTAGGACTGCATGGAAGGGATAAAAGTACCGTTGCCAACGACAACGAAAGAAGATCCAATCACAAACCCAAGAAAGTCGGGCCTGATTACGCTGACCAGGCAGCCGATCCAAAAAAGAAACAGACCCAGCAGCATACCCTTTTTGCGGCCGTGCGTATCAGCAATGCTGGCTACAAAGGGGCTAACCGCGCCAAGCACTGAACGGATTGAGAAAGCCACGCCCATTTGTGTCAGGCTTACGCCCATTCCTGCGGCAAAAAGAGGCAGGAAGGGATAGACCAGGCGGTAGCTGGAATTAATGACCGTGCGGATAAGCGTGAATAAAAAAACCTCCCTCCAAGTGGAGCGAGGTATATCCATTCTATTTACTTTCAAAAGGTCGGATTCCATCTGTTTGAGTTTATCACAAGAGAATTTGTGAATAACTAAACGATCTTGCCTACCAAATCTGCTAACGTTGTGCTTTTAAGTTGGGTAACCAGCAGGTTTTCAGTTTCGAACCAAAAACAACGCAACGGGCAATCCTCACCTAAAGAACAGCAGCCAGGGTCTTTAGTGCAGCGGATCATGTTGAGTGGTCCATCGATGGCACTAACCACATCGTAAATTGTGATTTCGGTTGGATCTTTGGCCAGCATGATCCCGCCTGAAGCGCCTCTGCGGGTGGTGATAAGGCCGGCATTACTGAGTTGAGCGTTTATACGTGAAAGGAACATGCGAGACATATCCATTTTGTCAGCGATGACATTGGAAGGTGCATGCTGCCCGGGGCCGAGACGGGCTACGTAAAGCATAGCTCGCAGAGCATAATCGGCTTGATTGGTTATTTGCATAGACATAGCCTTTTCCTCTTTTTCTTGGCCCCCGCCCAAAAGTTAAAACAGTTTATCATAGATTGTGATAAATAACACAAAAAATTTCACAAATCATTCATTTAGTGAACAAAAAATTTCTTCCTCAGCAATTTTACGCTGGAAGAAGAAAATTTGCTTTCGCCTGGCGCAATGAACGCCTTAATTTTTACCTCTTTCCGCTAAGGGAAAGCGATCTGCCATCACTTTGGATTTCCAACCAGGCGTAATCCGCCAGATTATAAGACGCAAAACCGGATTCAATTTCTGGGCAGATTCCAGTGCAGTTACTGGTACTGAGAATGAGTTTTTCGGGTGTTAACTGCAAGCCTGAGTTAGTCTCAGCACCTTCTTTTTCAAAAAGGAATGAAAAATTAATAGCTTCAATATGAATGCTCTCAAGCAAATCCTCTCGCAGTCCAAATTCCAAAGTCAGCCCTGGCTCCAATAATAAGGCATCCTCCGTCAATGCTTTTCTTTGACTCAATCCCAACTGCGAGAAACGATTAAATAACGTTTTGGTGGTCTGGATGCGTTCCCAATCGCAAAGCCAGAGCACTTGCCGGACCTTTATTTGTTCGGGAAGGCTATAAAGGGCTGAAACATCGCTGCGGCCACAGCGCGGGATAACAAGCCAATCCAATTCCTGATGGGTGAGCGGAAGTGCTTGGCTCAACGAAGCACTCAATGCGTTGGCGGAGCCTGAACCACCCACGACAATGTGCCTGCCAGAAGGTGTGGTAATGAACAGATTTGCCCGATCCTGACCTGGAATAATTCGCAGCTTTAACCGACCATCTGGTAAACCGGCAGCGTATACCCATAAAAACAATCCGATAACACCCGTCCCTAATAAAATTGTCCTGGCGTTCAACCAGGGCGCAGTCGCGGTCTTTTTGTTGAATAAAACCACCAAAATCAGCGCGTAAGCAAGCAATACCCAAACAAAATCAAAGCGCGGCAGCCTGAGCGCGTCTGGCCATAAGTCAGCCAAAAATTGCACGCAGGCATTGGTGTAGGCGGCAAAAGGCCAGGCTAACCATGCCAGCACTTTCCCGAGCCCCAAACTAAGCATCCCTCCAAGCATTGCCAGTAGACCCAAAACCATCACAGGCGGTTGAACCGGTAGAACCAAAGGATTGGCGATTAAGAACAAGGCCGAAACTTGGCGGAAATGATAGGCAATCAGGGGTAAGACCGAGGCTTGGGCAACCAAGGTGACGATGAAGTAATCTCCAATTATCGCAGACCAACCAAAGGAAGCTTCCGGACTGTAACGCTTGGACAGAAACTCTTCCAAGCGTGCGCTCAGAGGGGCAGAAAAGACCGCCAGACCCAGAGTTGCCATAACAGTCAATTGAAAACCAATATCCCAAGGCAGATGCGGATTAAGAAGCAGCATCAGGAAGACGGTCAACCCAAGGGTGTTCAGCAGGTTTCCCCGCCGCCCCATCAGGCTGCCAATCAGCGCGAGCGAGCCCATGATAGCAGCCCTGACGACCGAAGCTGAAGCTCCCACCAAAAGGGTGTAAAAACCGAGCACCCCAATCACCGCCAGGCCAGATTTCCAGTTCTTGTGTTTGCGGGTAAGAAAATGGGTCACCAAGTTGGCAAGCACTACCATGTTGAAACCGGATATGGCATAGATGTGCGCGGTTCCCGTGAGGGCATAAGCGGATTTTAGCTCGTCGGACAGGGCATGCGAGTCGCCCAACAAAATACCCTTAAGCAAAGCGCTTTCCTGGGCAGGGAAGATGCCATCAAGTGATTTCATGGCTTGCAAACGTACCGAATAAATGATCTGAAGGAGTGGGTTACCCTGGCCGCTGCCAATTTTCTCCAGCCGTGCATATTGCACGCTACTATAGATGCCCTGATGGCGCAGGTAAGCACGGTAATCAAAGCCGGAGCCTTCCGGCGGGGTCTTCAATTCGGCCCGCAGGCGTAGGCGATCACCGTAGGCGTATGCTTCTCCCGGAGCAGTTTGTATTTGCACCTTACCGCTGATTTTATTGGGGTTGAAGCCTGGCGATTCAATATAGAGCGGGTGCAGGCTCACCAGCTTTACCACCAGGTTTTGGTTACCATCGCGCACTTCGGGTGGTTCCACAACCACCACTTCCAGGTCAACATCGCCTTGTTCATTGTAATAAGCGCAGAATTGGGGGTTGAAGACAGGCAGGCTGAACACATAAAGCATAGCGGAAAGTCCAAAAGCCGCCAAAGCCAAACCTAAAGGCAGTCGGCCTTTAGGCAGAAGGCGTGATCGACCACGCAAAGCAATAAATCCCATTAAGCCACCCATTGCTGCCAAAACCAACCATGGCTGCCAATCCAACTTCAACCATTCGGCAGCCAGCGTGCCAAGCAAGGCCGCGATGGCTAGCCAGAAGAAGGGCTTTAGTTTGGGAATCTTGATTTCGGTCTTGTCGACAGTTTTTGGGGCAGTGACTGCTGAAGTGGTTTGAAGTTGAGCGTTTGGTGTATTGGGGTTTATGGGAGCGCTTTTGCCAGCCCTTTGTCGAGCGGATTGTGCGGAAATGTGGGTCGGCTGGCTTTGGGGCATGCGCTGGCTACGGCTTCGGGGTTCTACCCACCAAATACTCGTAGAGGTGCTGCAGGGCGATTTCGCTCAATTCCCGCAGATTGGACAGGCGGTCTCCGTGTAGGGCATGCAGCCAGGAGCGTGCCCCTTCTGGGGTTGCCAGGGCTACCCAACTGGTGCCTACCGGTTTATTGGGGGTGGCGCCGCCTGGGCCGGCAATACAACTGACAGAAAGGCCCAAATCCGTATGTAAAACATTACGGACACCTTCGGCCATCTGAAGTACAACCTCGCTGCTGACCGCGCCTACTTTACGTAGTGTTTCCCATTGAACACCCAAGAGCTTCACCTTGGCTTCGTAGGCATAGGCAATTACACCCCCTTGGAAATATTCAGAGGCACCTGGTACCTGCACAATGCGGTGGCCAATCAAGCCCCCTGTACAACTTTCGGCGGTGGCCAGGTTGAGCTTCTGTTCATAGAGCAAAGCGCCAATTTTGGCCTCAAGCGAGATGGAAGGGGCAGTTTTTCGGTGGCTGTAATCATCA
>DATIUL010000254.1:0-1847 GCA_035466865.1 Anaerolineaceae bacterium
GAGAGTTTTCGATCACCTCGTGATAACCAGGCTTCAAAGATGGTTTCATCCGGCTTGTTATAGCTAACTTTGATGCCAGTCTTATAACCGGCAATGCGCAGAAAATCTAATTTCTCTTGCAACAGAGTGCCATTTTCAACAGGAAACCATTGGAAAGGAGTGTGGGGTTTTGGTATAAGGCTGCCGATTCCCAGGCTTACGCGCACTCGATTACCACGGATACTCTTGCCTACGCGTAAAATTTTCTTGGCCAGTTCCATGATGGCTTCAACGTCCTCCATTGTCTCTGTAGGCAGGCCAACCATGAAATAAAGCTTAATACTCAACCAGCCATGCTCGAAGATAGTGCGCACTGTCTCAAGAAATTCAGCTTCATCCAGGGCCTTGTTGATGACCGCCCGCATACGATCGGTGGCAGCCTCAGGGGCCAGTGTGAAACCGCCTGAAGGTTTTAATTCTTTCAGGTTTTCCATCAGTTCTACGGAAAATGAAGCTATCCGCAACGAAGGCAGACTAACTTGGATCTGTGAATTTCCAAAACGTTCCTGAACCCCTTTGGTCAGGTCCAAAATCTGGGTATAGTCTGAGGAAGATAGTGAAAGCAAACCCACTTCTTCATATCCTGTGGCTTTCAGATTAGCTTCCATGGTATCCAACACATCTGCCACAGACCTTTCGCGCACTGGACGGTTTACAACCCCTGCATGGCAAAAACGGCAGCCACGAGTGCAACCGCGCATGATCTCGATGGCGATGCGGTCATGCACAATTTCAATATTGGGTACTATCGGCTTCATCGGCGCAGGTGGCAATTTGGCCACAATACGCTTAACCACTTTTTCGGGTGCGTGGACATTGTTTGGTTTAAAAGACTTGATTGTGCCATCCTCGTTGTACTCTACAGAGTAAAGCGAAGGCACATAGACACCTTGAATGCCTGCAAGTCGCTCTAAAAGGTCCGCTCTTGACGTACCGGCTTCCTTCCAGGTTTGATAGCAATCCACCACCTCGAGGATCACTTCTTCGCCTTCGCCGATGACAAATGCATCAATAAACGCAGACATGGGCTCTGGGTTGTAAGTCGCCTGACCTCCGGCAATAACCAGGGGGTGATTTGCGTCGCGCTCAGTACTCTGGAGAGGCAAGCCTGCCAGATCCAGGATATTAAGCACGTTGGTATAAACTGATTCATAGGGCAGTGTAAAGCCTAAAATATCAAAATCTGCCAGTGGGCGTTTACTTTCAAGTGAAAAAAGAGGTTGCCTGGTCTCCCGCAGCTTTGCCTCCATGTCCACCCAGGGAGCAAAGCTTCTCTCCGCGGCCACATCCACCCGTTTATTCAGCAAATCATACAGAATGGCCAACCCCAAGTTGGGTTGTCCAAGATCGTAAATATCAGGAAAAATGAGGGCAATGTGGGTATTGACACTTTCCCAATCTTTCTTAACCTGGTTATGCTCACCACCGACATAGCGGCCGGGTTTTTCCACGCTTAATAGAATTTTTTCAATTTCTTTTGGGATCATATTATTCTTTGATAAACCGTTTTTCTGCTTGTACGGGATTGATAAGGCTGCCAATGCCATCAATATGGACTGAAACTGTATCTCCATCAACAATCTGGCTCACTCCGGCTGGTGTTCCGGTAAGGATAATATCCCCAGGGTTGAGGGTCATAACAGTGGAAATGTAGAGTACCAGTTGATGCGGATCAAAAACCATATCCCGAGTGGAACTCATCTGCTTAAGCGAGTTGTTAATATGCGAGGTGATGATGGCATCACTGGCTTCAAATTCGGTCTCAATCCAGGGTCCCAACGGGCAAAAAGTATCAAAACTCTTGCTTC
>DATIUL010000255.1:0-5316 GCA_035466865.1 Anaerolineaceae bacterium
TGCGTCCGCTGCATCCATACACAAAGGCGTTAATGTCCGCGGTTCCCATCCCAAACCCCAATAAGGCCAGGAACCGAAAACGGATTATTTTAGCAGGGGATATTCCCAGCCCGATGAATCCCCCGGTGGGCTGCAACTTCAACACCCGTTGCCCAATAGCTGCCGAAAGATGTTTTAGGGAAGATCCTGAGTATCGGGAAATCTCACCTGATCACTTCGTCGCCTGCCATTTTGTTTAAGACCCACACTAAGTGACAGAACTGCCTGAAAAAGCCTCGTTTTGCGGGAGAGAAATATGCTGACCTGGGAAAAAATAACACTGAAGCTGCGCAAACCTTTTCGTCTCTCTTATGGTTCCAGTGAGGAGCGGCAGGCCTACTGGATCCGCTTGAACGGTGATGAAGGCTGGGGCGAAGGGACTATTCCTCCTTACTACCAGGTTTCCAGCGTATCGATGGAAGATTATTGGCGCAAGACTGATTTTCGCCGTGAACCCTTACCCAATCGAATTGAAGCCATCGCGGAGTGGATTGACCCTGATGGGCCGGCACCGGCACGCGCTGCCGTAGATCTTGCCTTACACGATTACTTAAGCAAACAGCAGGGCCTTCCGCTTTACGCCGCCCTGGGCCTTGAAAAACCCCTTCCAAAGCCAAGCAGTTTTACAATTTCCGTGGATAACCCGGAAGTTATGGCTGAGGAGGCACTCCAGGTACGGCATTTTCCGATCATCAAAATCAAGCTGGCGGGAGACAACCAGGATATCCAACGTTTGGAGGCGGTGCGTGTAGCCAGGCCTGAAGCGCGCCTGTTGATCGACGCGAATGCCGGTTGGACTATAACTCAGGCTGAAGAGTACCTGCTGCACCTTGAACGCCTCAATGTGGAATTGCTCGAGCAACCTTTAAGCCTTTCCGAAGTTGAAGGCATGGGCCGGCTCCAGGCGCTCACCCGCATCCCGATTGTGGCTGATGAGTCTGTGCGCACGATTAAGGACGTGGAAGCCTTGGCACTGGCCGGAGTGCATGGCGTGAACATCAAGCTAATGAAAGTGGGTGGGATAAGCTCGGCCCTGGAGATGATCCATCTTGCGCGGCACCATAAAATGAAAATAATGTTGGGCTGCATGATCGAAACCTCCATCGGGGTGACCGCCATGGCGCATCTGGCTGGTCTGGCTGATTGGCTGGACTTGGATGCAAGCTTGCTAGTTGCAAACGATCCTTTTGAAGGACTGAGTTTTGACGAGAGCGCAACTGTACAGGTGGCCGACAGACCAGGGATTGGCGCGCGATTTCGCGCCTGATCAATTTCCATTTTGTTCATTTTGGAATGAATAGAATATTGAAATGATTAAGAAGAGGCCGAAAGCTTCCCTCTGAGGATAATCCAACAACTTGTTTTGCATCTACCGCTCGTTTGTATCTCCATAAAAGCGAAAAAATCGGACCATTGGTCCGATTTTTGGTCTGTCTTCCAAGTTTCTAAGATAATAGTTTAATCTCTGGTCAGCCTAGCCCACCAGTGAAGGCCTCAGGTTCTCTGCCCAGGTGCGGATTGAATCCCAATTGCGGTAATCGCCCGGTTTCAATTTAACACTGGCCAAGAAAATGCGCAGCCCCAGTTTGTCGGTAAACTTGGGATATTGCGCCAAATCGATGCCCCCGGCAAAACTTGTTGCCGCCGCTGGGTTAATCTTGCTGCGAATGGGGTCCAGCCATGCGGGTATCATCGCTTTGTATTGTTCGTTGTCAGTAGCCAGCATCATGCAGACCTGGAAAATGGCAGTCGGCATCTGCCGCAGGATGCTCTGATTGCCTTCGACGAACTTTATAGCTTCCGGAAGCCACTTACCGCCATGAATGGCACTGCCGATGACAACGGCCTGATATGAACTGAGGTCGCTGACGGAATTCACGTTGCGAACATCCACCTGAGCTCCAGCTTTGGCCAGGGTTTTACCAATCTCCTCAGCAATGCCGGCAGTGGATCCACCCTGAGTTGCATAAGTGACAAGGACTTTTTTTGACATGTTTTTTTCTCCATAGGTCTGATCTGGAAAATTGAGGTTTGCTTGCGGCGTATCGAGAAAAGTCAATCCCGTTCCAACAACCACAGCACTGCCAAGGATAATTCCGGCAGTTTTTAGAAATTCACGTCGAGAAATGGACTTGGGCGACATTTTACTCCAGGGAAACAAACCTAGCGATTGCGGGAAATTCTATTCCAGACAAAAATTACTCTTACGTATTCACATTTTGGGTGTGGTTTTTTCAAACAATAAAAATATACCATAGGACGAGAGAAAAGGAGAAATTTCACAAAGTGGGGGCAGGCTCAATAACCCGACACAATCCCCAAAAACTCTGGACGGTCGGGGTTTAACAGGACCGATGCAATTAGTCCGGCTCTTGGTTTGACTTGAAGGCCTGATTGAGTAATTGAGGCGGTGTTAAATTTGTATTGATTGTCCCTCAGCGCTGGCTGCTGCTTCCATTATCGCTTCGCTCAGAGTTGGATGGGCATGAATATTCTGATGGATCTCAGTGATAGTTAATTCATTTTGTTGAGCCAAGGTAAATTCAGGTAACAGTTCTGAGACTTCCGGCCCAATCATATGCGCGCCAAGAATCTCGCCATATTTTTCATCCACGACAACCTTTACATAGCCAGTGTATTCCGCGAGACCGAGTGCTTTCCCATTTGCCTGGAAGGGGAATTTACCAATGTTAATTTTCTGGCCAAGCTTAAGCGCTTGCGCTTCAGTAACTCCAAAGGAAGCAACTTGCGGCTGGCTGTAAGTAGCCCGTGGAACCATGGCGTAGTCGATGGGGCGTGTTGCCTTTCCACTTATCGCTTCAGCACACAGCAGGCCCTGCGCAGAAGCCACATGCGCCAGCATGAGCTTACCGGTGATGTCTCCAATTGCCCAAACACCTGGGATATTGGTTGCCATGCGGTCGTTTACCTTAATAAAATTGCGATCGGTAAGTTCCACCCCAACCGCTTCAAGCCCAAGGTTTTGACTGTTGGGTTTAAACCCGATAGCTACCAGCACTTGTTCCGCTTCGAGGGTTTGATCGCCCTCCTGTGAAACAATGGACACCTTTACGCCCTTGGATGTTGTTTCGATTTTTTGAACACGAGTTTCTACCAGGCACTTTATCCCGCGTTTGGTAAAGGCTTTTAGCAATTCGCCGCTTATTTCCTCATCCTCAAGGGGCGCAATTCGGGGCAGCATCTCTACAATGCTTACTTCGGACCCGTATGAATTCCAAATTGTGGCAAATTCGAGCCCAATGGCCCCGGCGCCAATGATAATGACGGATTTTGGCAATTTCTCCTGGAGTATTGCTTCGCGATAGGTGATGATCTTCTCGCCATCTACTTCAACCCCGGGGAACAGAGCCGTTTTGCTGCCTGTGGCAATGATGACGTTTTTCGTCTTAAGGGATTGTTCTTTGCCTTCACTATCTGTAATAGTCACAAGATCTTTTGACTTTAGCCGCGCAGACCCCATGAACACCGCGATTTTGTTCTTCTTCATCAGAAAAGCAACGCCTTTGGTCAATCGTTCGGAGACCTGGCGGCTGCGTTTGACGGCTGAACTGTAGTCCAGCACCAGATTCTCAAGCGAGAATCCGAAATCTTTTCCCCGCTCCCTTAAGATGTGGGCAACTTCCGCGTTTTTAAGCAAGGCTTTGGATGGGATGCAACCAACATTCAGGCATACGCCGCCAAGCCACTCTTTGTCTACGATGGCAGTTTTCAAGCCCAATTGCGAAGCCCGAATGGCTGCCACATAACCGCCGGGTCCGGCGCCAATAACGACAACATCAAATTCATCCATAGTAGCCTCACAATCCTTTTTGAATAGACCGTCGATTAGTTAGTGCAGCGATATCGTTGATGCCCTTGTTGGCATCTACAGGCTCAAGCACACTCTCAATTTCCAAAATGCCTGTCAGTCTCAAATGGCATCAAAGATTTGTCAGTCATAGCAATGACGAGGACCTTTCAGAAATCAACGCCAGTTTTCAAGATTTCCTTTGACTGCCTTCAAGAAGTTATCAGCACCCTCCCCATCCAAAAGCCGATGATCGAAGACCAATGAAAGGTAAATCATCGGTCGGATCGCGATAACATCATTTCCGGATTCGTCAGTGATCACTACAACACGTTTTTGCATCATCCCTGTCCCTAAAATGGCAGCCTGGGGCTGATAGATGATGGGGGAAGCAAAAATGGAGCCTCCTGAACCGTGGTTTGTTAATGTAAAAGTTCCGTCCTTCACCTCTTCGGGAAGCAATTTCTTATTGCGTGCCCGCGTGGAAAGATCGTTGATTTTTTGGGCAAGCCCTTGCAGCGATAAAAGGTCCGCGTTTTTGATCACTGGAACGATGAGCCCTTGTTCGCCAAGAGCAACAGCAATCCCAAGATTGATTTCACGGTGCAATAGGACGCCTTCATCCGTCCAAGAGGTGTTCACCATTGGGAAAGATTTTAAACCGTTAACAATCGCAGCACAGAAATAGGCTGTCAAGGTCAGGTTTACACCTTGCGCGGCAAAAGCTTCCTTATGTGCTGCCCGATGGGCAAGCACCTTGCTGAGGTCAGCTTCCATGACAGTCAAGACATGCGGAGCTGTATGCTGGGAAGAAACCATGCGTTCGGCAATTTGCTTTCTTAATGAAGAAAGATGTATCAACTCACCGCTTGGTGGTATTGGCTTTTCAATGGGCAGGGGTTCAGCCACAGCTTGCGAAGGTTTTACAGCTGCGGGCGCAGGAGCTTCCTTGCGCGACTCCAGAAAATTCAGAACATCCTCTTTGGTGATGCGTCCATCTTCCCCCGACCCTCGAACCAGGTTTAAGTCAATATTGTTCTCTGTGGCCATTTTCTTGACCAACGGGGAAATATGCCCGGTGTAAGCTGAATTTTCTGCAACAATAGGCGGTTCTTGTGCGGCCAAGGTAACTTTGGTTTCTATTGCCGGAGCTGCTTTTTGGGTGCCTGCCTCAAAAGCCTCCCCAGGTTGGCCAATCCAGGCAAGTGTTGAACCAACCTTAACCGTCTCATCGACCTCTGCTACAATCTTTAAGAGCGTGCCCGCAACCGGGCTTGGAATTTCAGAAGTGACCTTGTCCGTTTCCAATTCAACGATCACTTCCAATTCTTTGACCGTATCGCCTTCCTTCTTTAACCAATTGGTTATGGTTAATTCTTCAACCCCTTCACCCATGCTGGGTGCTAAAAGTCGTGTTGCCATGTTTCCTCCTTAAAGAATCTTTGGAAAACGAGAAGGTGCTTGCTCCC
>DATIUL010000256.1:0-4455 GCA_035466865.1 Anaerolineaceae bacterium
GCCACACGGGTGGCAATTTCTACAGCAGATGGGGTAGCGGGGCCGGCAGGTTTGCATGCACTCAGGCCGAGCAAGGCCACAAGAATTAAGCCTGTTAAGATCAATATTTTGCGTTTAGTCATATGGTTTCTCCTGATTGGCGCGGAATTATCCAATTATTATCATTTGGATTTTACCACGCTTAAGAACTCACTATTTTGTAATCAAGTTTCAGCAAATTTACTTGCTTTTGAAGTTAAAAGAGGGCAGCTCACGCCGCCCTCAGGAAGGTCGAGTACAAAATTACTTATCTGTCAGTGCGGCCAAGCCTGGCAGTTCAATTCCTTCAAGCATTTCCAGGGAAGCGCCGCCACCTGTGGAAATATGGGTGATCTTATCCGCCAGACCGCTTTGGTTGATGGCTGAGACACTATCGCCGCCACCGATAACACTGATGGCATGGCTTTCTGCCACGGCTTTGGCTACAGCAAAGGTACCTTTTGCAAATTTGGGGAATTCGAACACACCCATGGGACCATTCCAGACTACAGTACCGGCATCCATAATTGCCTTTTCGAAGGTTTTTACGGTCTTTGGGCCAATATCCAATACTCTCCAGCCTGCGGGAACATCACCCAAGGGCACAACTTTGGTTTCGGCTTCATCATCAAATTTGTCCGCCAGTACCATGTCAACGGGCAGCAATAGTTTCGAGCTACCTTTTTCCATTAAAGCTTTGGCAGTTTCAAGGCTTTCTTTTTCCACCAGCGAATCTGCCATCTCGTAACCTTTGGCTGCCATGAAGGTATTGGCCATGCCGCCACCAATCAGGATGTAATCAGCCTTTTGCAGTAAGTTATCGATAACGCCAATCTTGTCGCTGATCTTCGCCCCGCCCAAAATGGCGATAAAAGGCCGCTTGGGGTTGTCAATGGCATTGCCAAGATACTGAATCTCCTTCTCGAGCAGGAAGCCAGCAGCAGAAGGCAAATAGGCATTCACCCCGGCCGTCGAAGCATGCGCCCGGTGGGCAGTACCAAAGGCGTCGTTCACAAACAAATCAGCCAGTGCGGCCAGTTGTTTGGCCATTTCTGGATTGTTTTTCTCTTCTTCTGGGTGGAAGCGGGTGTTTTCAAGCACCAAAATCTCACCAGGCTTTAAGGCTTTGGCAGCCTTTTCAGCCACCTCACCAACACAGTCAGCCGCAAAATGCACTGGAACCTTAACAAGGGTCGCCAGGTAGTCTGCAACTGGTTTTAAAGAAAACTGCACATCCGCGGTCGTCTTTGGGCGCCCCAAGTGGGAAGCTAAAATTACAGCAGAACCATGATCAAGAAGGTATTTAATGGTGGGTAAGGCTGCAGTGATGCGAGTATCGTCCGTGATCTTGCCGTCCTTGAGCGGCACGTTGAAATCCACCCGTACGAGTACTTTTTTTCCTTTAACATCTAAATCGGTGACCATCTTTTTATTAAACATAAGATCTCCTTCTAAAAATAACGCCATACCCATTCAAAGGTATGGCGTTTGAAATTGAGCTAATTCCTCGCTACCACTGATAGGCTAAAGAGAAGCAGCAACCAAAGCGGCAAGGTCGGACGTGCGGCAGGAATAACCCCACTCGTTGTCGTACCAGGTCATTACCTTGATCATATTTCCACCCATGACCATGCAGTACGCAAGGTCAATGATGGATGACCGTGAGTCGCCCTTGAAGTCCATGGAAACCAATGGGTCCATATATTCACCCGTGGTGTATCCGAGGATGCCATTCAGTGGGCCGTCAGCAGCGTCTTTGAAGAGTTTGACAAGTTCTTCCTTGGTAGTGGTTTTCTCTACCGTGGCAACAAAGTCAACAATTGACACTGTGGGGGTTGGAACGCGCATGGACATGCCGTCAAACTTTCCCTTGAGCTCAGGAATAACCAGGGCAACCGCTTTTGCAGCACCGGTCGAGGTTGGGATCATGTTCTGGCCAGCAGCGCGGGAGCGGCGCAGTTCCTTCTTATGGCCCTGGTCCAGGATAACCTGGTCATTGGTATAAGAATGGATGGTGGTCATCACAGCATACTGAATTTTCAGAGCATCGTTGACGATTTTGGCAGCTGGGGCCAGGCAGTTGGTTGTGCAGGAAGCGTTGGAAATGATATGGTGCTTGGCAGGATCATAGTTGCCCTCATTGACACCCAAAACGATCGTAATATCTTCATTCTTGGCAGGGGCAGAAATGATGACCTTCTTGGCACCGCCGCGTAGGATGTGTGCATCGGCACCAACCTTCTTGGCTTCTGGATCGCTCTTGGCATCCGTGAAAATACCGGTGGATTCGATCACAATATCCACACCCAGTTCTTTCCAGGGCAAATTGCCGGGGTCCTTCTCCGAGAATACTTTAATAACTTTGCCATCAATGGCGATGTCCTTCTCGTTGACAACTTCCACTTTTCCGGGGAAGGCACCGTAGTTGGAGTCGTACTTGAAGAGATGGGCGTTTGTTTTGGCATCGAAGAGGTCGTTGATGGCAACTACCTCCAAGGTGTCGGAGTGGCGTTCCATCAGAGCTTTGAGGACCTGACGACCAATACGGCCAAAACCGTTGATACCTACTTGAATTTTAGACATGTAAAACCTCCATGAGATTAAAGAATACGTTTTAGTATTTTTTTCACTGTTATTTAAGAAGATTCTATCACTTTCTTGTTAACAATTTCAAGAAATTTAGCCGTTGTAAAAACCTTAATTTAGATTTAACACTATTGGTTTTTTACAGCAGAAAAACCTGCGGAAACGGAATTTGACTATTTTTAAATCTACAAGAGTGGGCCTGTGCGTTCTTCAAAAAGATTGATGATAGCCTTGGCCAGCTTTTTCGAGTCGTGACGCCATGGGTAAAGGTCATCAACCAGGTTGGCTTCATAAACTTTGTAGTTATTGTAAACACTTTCATCTGCCCGCACCCAGGTGATATCCTGTGCCAATTGCCCTTTTTGGTCCTTGTTGCAGATAACCAGATCAAAAAGCGACCTGCCAACATGTCTTTCAAGCACGCGCAGATGATCTGAAGCTGTAAAGTTGTCGGTTTCTCCGCGTTCGGTGGCGACGTTGCAGATGAAGTATTTTTCAGCCTTGCTCGATTCAATCGCTTCTGAAAGCCCCATCACCAGAAGATTGGGCAGCAGACTGGTATATAGGCTGCCCGGGCCAACAAGGATAAGGTCGGCGTTTAGGATTGCAGAAATCGTGGGGGGATACGCCAATGTATCGTTGGGGTCCAACCACACCCGTAGGATTTTCCCCGGAGTATTGGTTAGCTCGGATTCGCCTTTGATTTGAACAATTTCTCCGCTATCCCGCAGCTGCAAATCCCCCACTAATTGCACACTGGCCAAAGTGGAGGGCAATACCTTGCCGTAGATTGCCAGAACCCGGCCGGATTCTGCCACTGCCTCTTCAAAGGAACCTGTGATTTCTGATAACGCGGTGATAAAGAGGTTGCCCAGGGAATGGCCTTCAAGCCCAGACCCGGACCTAAAGCGGTATTGGAAGACCTGTGAAAGCAGCGCTTCATCGTCCGATAGAGCCGCCAGGCAGTTGCGGATATCGCCCGGTGGAAGTACACCCATATCCTTGCGTAATTCCCCGGAAGAACCGCCATTATCCGCCACCGTTACAATGGCGGTCACGTTATGTGTGTATTCCTTGATGCCACGCAGTAAAGAAGAAAGACCATGGCCTCCCCCGATAACCACAATTTTGATGCCCTTCTCACGCTGCCGATAATGGCTGATGGTATCCCAGACCGGCCGACCATTTTTTTCAAAGGGTCGTAGAAGGGCCCGGTTTGCTCCCCATATTCCCAGGAAGATAAGGGCAAACCCTGCGCCACCAAACAGGACAAAGCGGAGCGGCCTGGAAAGGAAACGCAAAGAGAGCACTTCCAGCACCGGGATTACATTGGGGTTTTCGGTGGTGCGGTAGTATTGGAGGATAATCAATGCCATCCCAAGCCCCAGGAACATGGCACCCAGGATTGCCAGTACCATCCAACGCCGATAACCGGTGCCGGGGGCAAACCAGCGCGTCTCCATCTTGATTTTCTGGCCTAACCGCTGGAACCAGTTTTCGTTTGATTGTTTCGGATTTTGCATCCTTGTGATGATAATCTCATTCCGTAAGGCCGTCAACGAACGGCAGTTCTATCAAATTTTAGAGATTGCAATATTCGAAGATAAGTCCGTGGCTTTATACGCTAGTACCCTGAAGAATTGAGGCACAAAGACTTAAAAACCCATTATATTTATTACGGTTGGTACTTTCTGGAACATCGAATAAGAAGAATCTTTTACCTGGGTGTCCTAAAAAATTTCAGCCTGGATTATTTGAATTACGATTTTCTTGTTCCACACTCGCTTATCGATATATGGCCGGAATAAATACCCTGTTGGTCATCCCACCAACATGGAATTGACTGAAGTG
>DATIUL010000257.1:0-1777 GCA_035466865.1 Anaerolineaceae bacterium
TTCCGCCATGTAACCCACACCTTCAACGCCCAACGCGGCTTCAACCAGCGTGAACCTGGCGTTTTCGGAGCGATTATGGACAGTGACGATGTGACTGCTGAATTGATCTGCGATACCATCCACGTGCATCCAGGTGCAATCAAGATGGCTTCCCGGTGTTTGAGCCCCGACCAAATAGTGCTCATTACCGATGCCATCGGCGGAGCTCATTTACCGGATGGCATTTATGGCTCGCTTGGGCAACGAATCACCATCAAGAATGGCCTGGTCTTATTGGATAGCGGCACCATCGCTGGCTCCACCGTAGCCCTCAACCGGGCTTTGCATAATGCCGCGCAACATATGGAGTACAACTACCGGCAAGTGGTGCGCATGGCCAGCTACAATCCAGCAAAACTCATTGGTTGTGACAAGGATTACGGCAGTATCTCGGTTGGCAAACTGGCGAGTTTGATTGCCGTAGAGCCGGGTGGTGACGTGGTCATGACCATGGTCGAAGGCAAGACTGTCTACCAGAAAGGATGAGCATGACTGCTCTGCCACTCGTAAAATCTGGAATTCTGGGCTTTGGTTTTATTGGCAAAACGCACGCCCAGGCCGCCAATAGCATTCCATTTTGCCTGCTCAACCCCAAGTTGACAGTGCAGACCAAGGCATTGCTGCGCACACATGCTGAAGGTGATGAAGCTTTAATCAGGTCTATGGGCAATCCCAGCGTTTTCACCAATTTATCAGAGTTTTTAGCTGAAGACCTGGATTATGTGGATATTTGTTCGCCCAATGACGCCCACCTGCCGCAAGCCCTGGCAGCTGCCCGGGCAGGGAAAGCCATTTATTGCGAGAAGCCCATGGGCATGAACCTGGCAGAAGTGCGGCAAATGGTTCAGGCAACCACTACAGCCGGAGTAAAAACCCATTCTGCATTCGTATTGCGTTACCTGCCGGGGATTGTGCAGGCCAAGGCCTTACTGGAATCCGGAGTGATAGGAAAGCCATTGCATTATCGGGCCGTGATGTATCACAGCAGTTATCTGAATAAGAACAGGCCAACCAGTTGGCGTCTGCAAAAAGGGCGTTCTGGTGGCGGTGCGTGGATGGACCTCGGTTCTCACATGGTTAACTTGATGCAATATTTGATTGGTGAACCTGAGAGCGTTATTGCCTGGCAGAATACATTCATCAAACAGCGGCCAACTGCGGCTGGTGCTGCAGAGAAAATTGGTGTGGATGTGGACGATTGGTGCCTGGCTGTGTTGCGGCACCCAGATGAAGTGACTGGAACCATCGAGGTCTCCCGGGTAGCTGCCGGAACGGGCGAAGATACCAGTTTTGAGATTTATTGCTATGGCGGCGCCTTGCGATTTTCGGAAAGCAAATCAGAAGGTTTGCAGTGGTTCGACAACAAAACAAACACCTGGTCGCTTTCTGCCCCCAAACTGGATGCCCGGGTGAACGGTCACCCCATTTCCGAGCTTTGGGCAAACCCAAAGTACAGTCAAGGCACGATGATTAACGCGCACCTGGCCTCAATTTACGATTTTGCGCTTTGCTTGCAAGAAGGCAGGGAATCTGAGCTCAATTTTTCGGCAGCCCTTGCCACCCAGCGCATTCTTGAGGCAGCTAACCTCTCCAGTGCAGATTCCGGCCGAGAGGTTTGGCTGGCAGAACTGTAACAGTTAGATAATTTTTTGAGTCCGACTATGAGAAGCCCTTCCGTTCGGGAGGGCTTCATTTTTTAGGATTCTAATCCAAGTATGGGGAGCCTTGGACCCACCAA
>DATIUL010000258.1:0-5912 GCA_035466865.1 Anaerolineaceae bacterium
ATCAGTTTGTCGTTGGCACCAAGTTCGACGAACAGGTCAAATGTCTCGTTCAGTGCGCGGTCAGCATCAGCGTCTTTACGATCAAGCTTGTTGATGACGACAATTGTCTTTAAATTCTTTGCGATGGCTTGTTTTAGTACAAAACGGGTTTGCGGTTTAGGGCCTTCAGCAGCATCTACCAGTAGTAAAACGCCATCAACCATATTCATGATGCGTTCAACTTCCCCGCCAAAATCAGCATGCCCAGGTGTGTCAACAATATTGATCTTGACCAATTTGCCCGTTTTAGGGTCCGGGATCGTAATTGCGGTATTTTTGGCCAAAATCGTGATGCCACGCTCACGTTCCAAATCGTTGGAATCCATCACGCGGATGGCTACTTTTTGGTTTTCCCGAAAGGTTTTGGCTTGTCTCAGCAAGGAATCAATCAGGGTTGTCTTTCCATGGTCAACATGGGCAATTATGGCCAAATTTCGAATATCAGTTCTTTCTGTAAACATCTTTCCTCCAAAAAAAAAGACCCGGTTTCCCGGGTCTTAACTCATTCTTACAATCCAATTACTCCATGGAAATAAGGCGGTCTTTTTACCGGGTCTTTTTTGTACTTGACGGCATTTTTTAGTCGCTCAATAGCTGAATGTTGTTTGCCTTTATCCTGAGCGTGTACCTCAAACAGGGGTTGGCCTATATTAACCTTATCCCCGATTTTTACGAAAACCTTGATGCCAACTGCCAGATCGATTTTGTCAGTTTTTTGAGCGCGTCCAGCACCCAGTTCCACCGAGGTCTCACCGACTTCCTGGGCATTGACTTCAGTCACATACCCGTCCTGATCGGCATAGACACACTCGATAAATTTTGATTTTGGAAGCTTCTCAACATCATCAACAAAACTTACATCCCCACCCTGGGCAGTAACCAACTCACGGAATTTTTGGAATGCTGAGCCATCGGCGATGGCTTTTTCCGCCATGGAAATACCTTCTTGCAGGGTTTTAGCTTTTTTCCCGAGCAAGAGCATATAGGCTGAAAGATGAATACAGTGATAGCGGTAGTCTTCAGGACCAATGCCGTGAAGCATTTCTACAGCCTCGCGAAGTTCAAGGGCATTACCAACCGCGCAGCCAAGGGGCTCGTTCATTGGGGTAAGTACCGCGATTACTTTGCGCTTGCTCAGTTTACCAATGGCTACCATCATTTCCGCGAGTTCCCGGGCATCCTTGAGGTTCTTCATGAATGCACCCTTACCCACCTTGACATCAAGAACAATTGCGTCCGCACCGGCAGCAATCTTTTTACTCATGACCGATGAGGCAATTAAAGGAATCGATTGGACCGTTCCTGTTACATCCCTGAGGGAATACATTTTGCCATCTGCGGGTGCAAGGTCAGCGCTCTGACCGGTGAGGACGATACCGTGATCGTGAAGCTGTTGGATAAATTCCGCGGGTGAAAGGTCAACCCGGTATCCTGGGATGGACTCAAGTTTGTCCAGCGTTCCACCACTAAAGCCTAAACCACGGCCCGACATTTTGCCTACCGGCAAACCACAAGCGGCAACGATGGGAGCAATGGTAATGGATGTTTTATCGCCCACGCCACCCGTAGAATGCTTATCCACGGCAATTTTGACAGCTTTGCGCAAATCAAGCATATCCCCTGAATGTGCCATTGCCAAAGTAAGGGCTGTAATTTCCTTTGGATTCATGCCATTCAGCAGAACAGCCATAGCCCAAGCTGACATTTGATAGTCAGGGATAATGCCTGAAACATAATTATTGATAAAAAATTCTATCTCAGCGTTAGTGAGTGCTTTTTTATCTCTTTTTTTTGCGATTACATCTACAGCGCGCATTTCAATTCCGTTTTGGCCTTATTTGAGGCTAATTCCAACTTTGCGATGAGGTTCTTCACCGAAAGATTCAGAATGAACTTTGTCATTCTTACGCAGTTCCATGTGAATTATACGGCGTTCGTTGGCAGGCATTGGCTCCAGATAAAGCTTTTTTCCCGTGGTGACAACCTGGTCAGCCATTCTACGGGCTAATTTCTGCAATTCTGCCACTCTGCGTGCGCGATAATTTTGCACATCCAGTTGGATTTGAACCCAGGTACCAGCTTTTTTACTGGCAATCAGGCTGGCGATGTATTGTATGGCATTCAACGTTTCAGACCGACGGCCAATCAAGAAACTCAGGTCATCACCTTCAATGTTGATGGCAACAACCGGTTTTTCTTCTCCCTCCGGAATGAGGGTCTTAGCTGAGACAGAGGCTTGTACCCCCATTTGGTCCAGAAGATCCTCAATAGATTGACGGGCAAAGTTTTCAGTCTGGGCGTCTGATTCCTGGCTATCTGAAAAAACTTCAGTATCAGGGGTAACAGTTTTTGATGGTTTCTTGGGCATGACATTATTGATGCCGGCCACACCATCTTGTTCAGCAACGATGTCAAATACGGATATTGAGGGTTTAATGCTGACCTGAGCCTTGCGGGCACCTATCCCAAATAGGCCCTTGTTACCTTCGTCCAGAATCTCAATATCAACCTGGGTACGATTTAATCCTAGGCTTTCAAGACCTTTTTCGATGGCTTCTTCAATTGAATTGGCTGAAAATATGACTGCTTTGTCTTCTGTCATTTTAGGTCACCTTTGTTCGACTAGCGCTTGCGTGGAGGCCGTTGTTGTTTGGCACTGGCACGAGCTGAGGGTTTAGTAACTTTGGGGGCAGAATCCTGTAAAACTGAATTTGACGGCAAAGATTGTTCAGTTTCTTCGTCCTCGCTCTCAAGTTCTTTCCCTGTGGTTGTCTCAATAATTCGAGGTTTTTGCGGCGCAGCTGGTGTTTTACTCCATGGAAGCAAGGCTGAAAGTGGGGTCTTATTCATGGTCGCGTATTGAACAACACTGAAAAGGTTGGAAACCAAAAGATAGAGGCCAAGACCAGCAGACCAACTGTACGCGATATAGCCCATTAGTAGAGGCATATAGACGTTCATGCTCTTGGTCATCATGGCAGCCTGGCCAGCAGAATCACCACCACCTGAGGGAGGAGTCATCACCTTGGTCATAATGTATTGAGAGATGACAACCAGGATCGCGAGGACTGGAATTCCAAAACCAAAAACCATCAACCTTTCAGGTTGACCGAGGTCCATCCAAAGGAAATGGTGTTGAATGGGCAGAATTTCATCTGCGTTGAGGAATGGGTAGATGATATTCTTCAGTTGCATCAATTCGATGGGGCTTGATGCCATAGCTTTCATGATGCTTTGGTAAAGGCCGATGATAATTGGGAACTGGAGCAAAGTAGGCAGACAGGAGCCAAACGGGCTGATGCCTCTCTCTTTGTAAATCTTCATCTGCTCCTGAGCTTGCATTTCCTTATTATCTTTGTACTTCTCCATGACCTTTTTGTACTTGGGATCATTTTGGAGGTCCTGCATGGCTTTGGAGGATTTGATTTGTTGCGCATTCAATGGCCAGGTTAGCAGTTTGATGAGCAAGGTAAACAGGATGATAGCCAGGCCAAAATTCTTGACCAACATCGTGATGGCTAAAAGGATATTTGTAAAAGGATTAATTATTATCGTATTCCACATAGAACTCGCTCCTATTTCTTCTCAGGTGGGAAGGACCAGAGCAGGTTCCCCGTAAGGTCATATCCCCATACCATCAATGTGGTGTGGTTGTTAGCTAAACCAGCGATGACAATGGTTTTTCCTGATAAAACAGGTGTCGTGTTAAGTTCAACCTTGGCATCGGCTGCGCCTTTGACCAGTTGAGTCCAGGAAGCGACGCTCTCGCCATTCTTCACAAAGCGCAATGTGCCTTCAGAAGTGACCGTGACAAAACCATTTTCAACCGGTAACGCGCCTGCCAGCATGAGGCCGGCAGAAGCCACCTTGCTGACCAAGTCACCTTCATTATTGAAAAGGTAGATAACACCTTTGTCGTCTGTCACAACTATTTGGTCGCCACTTTTTACAGGAGAAGCCCACACTGCTGACATAGAGCCATTGTCATTAAAGGTTTGCTTGACCTTGCCGGTTTCCGCGTCGATCCAGACAACTTCATTACCAATATCACCTACGATCAAGGATTTGGTAGCTTCTATGTAATAAGGCGCGGAGACGACTGAGCCTTTTGTCTCGGCGATCCAACGTACTTCGCCCGTTTCTTTATCAAGGGCAATTACTTTGTGATCCTGGCTGGAGACGATTAGTTTGGAATCTACAACAATTGGGGAAGCCAAAAAGCCAAATTTGTCGGCGTACTTCCATTTAAGGCTGTAATCCGAGGCATTCAGGGCGTACACATTCCGGTCAAAGTTGGCGGTGTAATAAACTTCCCCATCCTTAACAACCTGGGATTGGTACCAACCCTTTGCGCCAGTGAATTGCCAGGCCTCGGTCCCATCACTTTCATTCAGACCGTGAAGCTTGTTGGCAAAATCACCAATGACAATTTTGTCACCATCAATCAGCGGTGCGGCGTGGAAGATGACGTTGACATTGCCTTTTTCAGGATAACGCCAAAGAACATCTTTTACAGTTTCAGATTTTACAGTGTCAATCTTGATAACGGATTGGCCGTAGCTGACATAGGCTGCTTGGTCTGATGCGGCAAGACCTGCCACGCTGGTTACGCGAGGACCGGTTGCACAGGCACCCAAGGTAAAAGCTGCGATAAGAATCACAGCCATCAAGAGGATCGTTCTAGGTTTCATTTATCTCCAGTTATGGAACAGGATCGTATCCGCCCTTGCTCCAAGGATTACAGCGGACAATCCGTTTGATAGCCATCCATGAGCCCTTCAATGCCCCGTACTTATAGACTGCCTGATACCCGTAATGTGAACATGTGGGATAGTAACAGCATGAATTCGGTTTAAGTGAAGGCGATATGGTTTTTTGGTAGCCAATAATCAATAAAAGGACCAAAATTCTTGGCAAGTTAATTAGATTGAGCTTTAAAGACTTCAAAGCCGGGTCAGACGAGTCTGAATGGGGCTTTGCGTGATTTTCATCACTCATTTTTCATTAACCTGGCAGATCGATTTAACCCGTCAAAGCTCGAAATTACCTGCAGATGATTTGCTTGAAGCAAAGGTTTTCGAGCAATGTATAAAACATCAAAACCCGGCAAGTAGTTGCTCAGGTTTTGGTTTATACATGCCCGAATAATACGTTTGCATCGGTTGCGATTTACTGCAATTCCAACACTTCTTGAAGCAATCACGGCGAACCTTGTTCGGTCTAAATCATTCGGCTTGCTGACAATGATCATCAATTTATCCGCTTTTGACTGGCCAAGGTCGCGTGTTTGCTTGATTGCGATTGAACTCTTGAGCCAAGGTGTTACTTTTTTCAAGATTTGGCCAGTATTACGGATAATGTTTACCAGCTTACGCGCTTAACGTGATTATTAGCCTTTGGGGTTAATTGATAACGGCCACGCAGGCGGCGACGCTTCAAAACCTCACGACCTTCGCGTGAAGACATACGGGAGCGGAAGCCGTGAACACGGATGCGTCTGCGAACTTTGGGTTGATAGGTACGTTTTGGCATAGAAAAATCCTTTCTTATCACTCCCGTCTTGCAGGGAGACTTTTAGCGAGATTAACCTTTTGATTTTACCAAAGGCTTGATAGTTGCGTCAAGCATTTAACCAAATAGCATTCAATATGTAGACCTATCTGGTATTAAACTCTTTCCAATAATGCTTATATATTTAGTTTAGCATGCTCCTGACGATAAAATGTCGATCCCTGCATCAATAAATTGCCAGGTCGGGTATACGTGGATCAGGAGGAAAATTCTAAAACCTATTTGTTCACTTTCGTATTCTACTTTTCAATCATGATTAATAATTATTCAGCTCGTGGAAATCAGCTCACCGATAAACGAGT
>DATIUL010000259.1:0-6128 GCA_035466865.1 Anaerolineaceae bacterium
GTGAATACACGGGTAATTGTTGGTGGGATGGGCGTTTTGGTATCTGCAACCGGTTTGGTGCTCTCAGGGGGCAAGGTCGCCGTGCTCGCGCTTAGGCTTGCTTGGGTTGGTGTGCGTGTTGGCAGGCCCAAGGCTTTACCGAGTGGTTTATTCCAAACATTCGCGAGAACGACTCCGGCGATGACAAGTGCTGTAATAATCAAAGCGATAACAATCGCGGTAACGGTTTTCTTTTTCATAAGGTTTTTGTCCAGGTTCCAAGCGGATTATATCCCAGTTGGAAAAATCATCATTTTTTGGGTTTCCCTTGCTTCTTGGGAAACTTGATTGGTTCATAAGAGAGTGGCAGGGTAAGTGTAAAAGCCACGCCTTTGCCAGGTGCACTGGCGGAAAGGGTTCCTCCATGTGCTTCGGCCAATTTCCGTGCTATGGGTAAGCCGAGCCCTGAACCACCAGACTCTGACCTTATGCCCTTATCTGTCCGATAAAGACGGACGAATATTGCTTCGCGTTCGCTTTCAGGAACACCAACTCCATAATCACGCACAGACAGAATGGCTTTATGGTCTCGTAAGTAACAAGCAATATCCAAACTAGATTCCTTTGGGGCATACCGGGTTTCGTTCTGCATCAAATTATTGATAATCTGTTCAATGCGGTTTGGATCGCCCAGAATTATGGGGTGCGGTTCAGGGGCAATCAGGTTTACGGTCAAGCCCGACTCGTCCAATTTTGCGGAAAATTGTTCCAGAACATTTACGAGGGCCATTGTAAGATCCATCTGGCGAAGCACCAGGTGCAATTCACCAGATTCTGCTGCTGCGAGGACACGTAAATCATTAACCAAACGAGTCAGGAGTAAATTCTGTTCCTGAATGGTGTTTAGCGAATCCTTACTGAAAGGAATGACATCATCCTCCATTGCTTCCAGATAGGATTTTTGGACAGCCAAAGGGTTACGCAACTCGTGGGCTATGTCAGAGACCATCTCGCGGCGTTGGCTTTCTGCCTTATCAATGGAATCAGTTAGGAAATTTATGGATTCAGCCAGGGTAACCAGGTTTTGGTAGCCGTATTTTTCAGGGTCAACCCGCAGGTGCAGGTTTCCGCGAGCCATCTCTTCCACCCTATCAGTCATATCCGTAATTGGTTGCACAACAGTATTCGTGGCGAGAAGGGCATAGAACATGGCAATGACACCAGAAGCTAAAAGTGCAATTAGAATGGAACGCGAAAAAAGCTGGTTGAATTCCTTGGAAATAATGCGTGGGATTTCACCAATCAACAAAGCTGAACCGAGATATCCAAGCGTATTCCCCCCACTTGTAACCGGCAGTGTCGTCTCCAGGACAAGCGGATCCAAATTCTTCCCATGAATGGGGGAATTTTCAGGGGCCACCACCCTCCCCGTTGCATCAATCAGAACAAGGTCGTCAGATTGGTAGGAATCATGCGCTTCTTGTTGATCCGCCGTTTTATCGGCCGCGATGAGTAAACTATCAACACCTACCCATGATTGGTTGTGACTATCGTAGTAGGCAGTCAATTGCGGAATTAGTGGTTGTATTTCTCTTTGGAAAGCGGTACGCAAAGAATTCTGCAAAACCAAGGCAGAAGAATTCTGAATAAATAAATAAACCAGGCCCAGAGTCAGGCAAATGACTCCAAAAAAAGCCATGGTCAGGCGATTTCGCACTGTCTAATCCGTTTTTATCGTTCGATAACCCACGCCAAAGATGGTTTTAATGTAATCCGTCTCCGGGTCTGCGGCGCGTAATTTGTGGCGCAAATTTTTGATATGCACGTCCACACTGCGTTCGTATCCTTCACCGCTGATACCCTGCGTTTCTTCAATCAGCTGCAGACGGGTGAAAACATGGCCGGGTTGGGAAGCTAAAGTGGATAGGATGTCAAATTCCGTAGGGGTAAGATTCACTGGTTGGTCTTTGACAGTCACCAGGTGCATCGAAGGATCAATAACAAGCCCACTAATTCTGTTTTTAATGGGTTCTTCAACCGGCTTAGTATTAATCCGCCGCAGAACTGCCTTCACTCTCGCGACAACTTCGCGAGGGGAATAGGGTTTGATCACATAATCATCTGAACCAAGTTCAAGACCCAGCAAACGGTCAACTTCGTCCACCCTGGCTGTCGTCATGATCACCGGGGTATCTTTTGTTCTGCGCATTTCTTTGGCCAGTTCAAGGCCATCCATGCCTGGTAAGTTCAAATCCAAAAGAACCAGATCAGGATTTTGCTCGTCCCATAATTTCTTACCATCATCAGCATCGTAAGCTGTCAATACTTCAAAATTACTGCGTTCCAGATAAGCCTGAAGTACTTTTGCCAGTTCACGTTCATCTTCAATAATCAGAATTTTTGCCATATTTCCTCACACTATCCACTTACTGCAAAAATCGGTTGTATCTGCAGCTGCATATTTTAATATATTTTTAAATATGAAACATAAGCCCGACATTAATAGTAATATATCATATTGTTCGATTATCGCTAAAAATGAGGCAAGAAAACCAGCCTATTGGGATTTATAGGATTTATGCCAAAAAAGCATTCCGATCTTAAGTCTCAAAAAAAGGACGATGGCGCATGAAGGAAAAAAAGCAAGCCACACGAAGAACCGTCTTACTTGTCAGTTTGTTACTATTCCCTATTACGTTGAATTATTTCTCCCCGTACTTGATCATAAACGGTGCCTTTGTAGGCGTACTGGCAGGGTCTGCCCTGATGTTTATCAGTTTCTTTGTATTCTCCATCTTCCTGGGAAGGTTCTTCTGCGGCTATCTTTGCCCGGCTGGGGGTATCCAGGAAGTCTGCGCGGGTATTAACACCAAAACAACCAAACCAGGCCTCAATAGGGTTAAGTGGGCCATTTGGCTGCCCTGGTTTGGTGCCATTTTGGCAGGTTTTATTGTTGCTGGTGGCATCAAACAGATAAATCCGTTCTATATGACTGAAACAGGTTTTTCTGTCGCTGAAGCGCGGGCTTATTTTATCTATCTGCCAGTTGTATTCCTGGTTTTGATCCTAACTTTGACTGTCGGCAAGCGCGCTTTTTGTCACGCCGGCTGCTGGATGGCTCCATTCCTAATTATCGGATCGGAAATTGGAGAAAAGGTTAACTTGCCAAGATTGGGATTACGGAAAGAAAACGAAAATTGCATCGCCTGTGGCGCTTGCACGAAGGCCTGCCCAATGAGCTTGAACGTGCAGAAAATGGTGGAGACAGCCAAGCTTTACAACCGTGAATGTATCCTCTGCAGCAGCTGTGAAAGCAGCTGCCCGAAGAAAGTCCTTTTGGTTCGTTTTGGCCGGCGCTAGTCCATTGGCCCCATGGCAACCTCACTCATTTCGACAAAATGCAAGCTAACTAAAACACTAACAACCCCTCCCGGTAAAAACTTTGTTAGGCGAATTTGCTCTGCTGAATTGGGAAATATCTGGCATCGTGAATGCAATAAGGCTTGACTGAACGAGCTATTAGCGTATAATAACTGTCTACTTTCCCTGGTAGCTCAATTGGCAGAGCGGGCGGCTGTTAACTGCTAGGTTAGAGGTTCAAGTCCTCTCCGGGGAGCTAAAGGTTGAAAATCTCTGGTATCCAGAGATTTTTTTACCCGGGTGCTATAATTGGCACTGATATGGCCCTGTAGCTCAATTGGCAGAGCAAGCGCCTCTTAAGCGTTAGGTTCTCGGTTCGAGTCCGAGCAGGGTCATTTTTCGTTTAATGTTGGTCATTTTTTAGGTTGGAATAAGTTCTTAAGTAAAGCCGCTATCAGTTTTGCACCCATCACAAGATAAAAAAGCCAGTTCAACAGGAAGAAGTTTCGCCTGGCCAGGTGTTTGTTGTAATAATAAAAATAGGAATGATGCCATTTCCAGATTGACTTGAGGCGTTGTTCCTTCGAGCCACCTTGCCCCCCAAAATGAACAATCTTCGAAACGGGCACATACATCACTTTAAAACTTTTTTCTCTTGCCCGAAAACAGTAATCGCTGTCTTCCTGATACGCAAAAATCTTTTCGTCAAAATCCCCCACCGTAACGTAACAAGCCCGTGTAATAAACATGCACGAGCCTGAAACTGCCTTAACCTCGGCAATTTCATCTTCCGGTAGCCAGGACTGCAAGTAACCATTCAGCACCTTACTTTTGGGAAAAAGCTTGCCCAGCCGTAAATGGTAACCAAGTGCCTCGATTGCGGTTGCTTCCCCACGCCGGCATTGCCGCTGAAAACTGCCATCTTCATTCAGTACTTTTGGGATAGAAATTCCCACCTCGGGGTGATCACGCAGGTAATCAACTTGCGGGCTAAACACGTCTTCTTTTAGCAGCGTATCCGGGTTGAGGGAAAGCAGGTAGTCCCCTTGAGCAACCCGCAAGGCCTGGTTCATCGGGCGGGTGAATCCTGTGTTGGTTTCATTGCGGATGAGGATCGCCTCCGGGAAATCACCCAGGAGCATGCCCACCGTATCATCCGTTGAACCGTTATCAACTACGATGATTTCGTACGAAATTCCCTGGGTATAGGTTTTGACCGAATCCAGGCATGCCTTTAAGTATGGCGACGCGTTCAGCGTAGGAATGCAAATAGATAGGTCCATCGATTATTTCCCGCTCATCATAATTCAATTATAGCCGAGGTTAATCCTCGCTATACAGGCGTCCAAATGATGCCACCCTTGGGTAAATCCGGTAGGATGAGCAAGTCATCTTTCACCTGTGCCTGTCCTTCACCCAGGAAATCTCTGAATTGACCCAATCCAATACCAGCTTCGGGGATGGGAAGGGCTTTTGCAGAAAAGACCGCATCAGAACGATTTAGCGTTACCAATATACGTTCGCCTGCCAGCTCCCTTTGGTAAACCAGCAGGTCTTTCTCCCAATAAAGAATCTGGAACGCGCCTTTGGCCAGGCAGTCGTTACTCTTGCGCAAGGCAATCAACTTCTTCATAAAGGTCAGGATATCCAGATCCCAGTTTTCTTCCTCCCATGGCATACAAACCCGGGAACCAAAATTTTCCTGGTCTGTTAACCCGATTTCATCACCATAGAAAATGGAAGGCACACCTGGAAAAGTGAAAAGCACTATATAGGCCAGCCGTAAAAGTGCATCATCTTTTTCAAGAATGGTGCGCACGCGAGGGGTATCATGGCCGCTGAGCAGATTGTATTGTTGCAGAGCAATACTCCAGGGAATGGCAGCCAGGTGCTCCATCCAGGTTTTTACAAGGCTGGCAGTTTGCCAGGGTGCGTTGCTGTGCAATTGCCCATTCCAGCCAATAGCGCCTGTCGAAGGGGTTTTGAGCCAGGCTATAAGCGGGGCAGAAAAGCCCATATAGTTCATCACGCCATCCCACTCGTCCCCTTGAAGTTGGCTGGCAGCTTCGTAGAAGTTTTCGCCGAATAGATAGGCTTCCGGTTTGGTCGCCTTTACCGCCTGGCGAATACCCCTGATCACAAGGTCCGAAAATTGGTCCTCATCTTGCCGTCCCAGCATATTGCCCACATCCACCCGCCAACCATCAGCATCAAAGGGCGGCTTCAGCCAATAACTGAAAACCCCATCCTGGCCAAAAATGCGTTCCCGCAACACCTTGCTGCGAAAGTTCAATTTGGGAAGCGCTCTAAAGCCCATCCAGGAAACATAGTCTTCTCTTTTTTCGTCAAAATAAAAGAAACCAGCTTCATCACAACCGGGGTCTTGTCTGGCCTTTTGGAACCAGGGATGGCCAACACCACTGTGGTTGGGCACGATATCCAGGACATAACGCATGCCCTGGGATTGAAGTGCTTGAGCGACTGAAATCAAAGCGGCATCCCCACCGAGGTTGGTGTCTACGCTGAAGTAATCGCGTACATCGTAGCGATGATTAGTCCAAGCGCTAAAAACCGGATTAAGGTAGATGGCATTGACCCCCAGTGCCCGAAGGTGGTCCAGATGATCCTGGACACCCTTGAGGTCGCCTCCATAAAATGCTATATGTTCGCGGCTGGATAACACGGACTGCCCCCATGGGTAAGTAGTCCGGAAGCTGCCGGTTACCGGGTCATGTTCATTTTTCGGATCATTGGATTCGTCGCCATTTGCAAAACGATCAGGAAAAATC
>DATIUL010000260.1:0-2040 GCA_035466865.1 Anaerolineaceae bacterium
GTGCGCGTATGGGTCGCGGAGGACCCAATGACCTGCGTGGTGCGGGGTTGCGCCATGATCTTCGAAGATATAGACGAATACCAAGACTTGCTAATTGGCATCGAACGGGATTCGTATTCGAATCTCACGGATTAGAAGCGCCTGGCTGAGGCCAGAAAATCCCCATGAAGCTCAAAATTTCTGTAAAAGCCATACGTAATACCATCATCGCATTGGTAGTTATGGGATTATTGTTTTTATCCATTGCCGGGTATTTAACACCTTTTTTCAACTTCAGTACGAATCCGATCATCCGCACACAAAGCTGGCTAACTGAACGTTACACCGCCTTCAGAGATTTCTTTAACTCGCCTAAAGACATGGCAACTTTACGTGAACAAAATGCAGTCCTCCAATCACAGTTAGCGCAAACCCAGGGAAAAGTGATTGAATTGCAGGAACAGCTTTCTCAGATTCAGATCGTAACGGGTTTGCTTGATTTTGCGCGCGCAAATCCAGAACATAGCTATCTTGCCGCGAATGTGATTGGGCGTGAAGTAAGCCCTTACCGGCAATACATTATTATCGATGTCGGTTCAAGCCAGGGAATTATGCATGGTATGCCTGTAGTGACAGATAAAGGCCTGGTAGGGAGGATTGACAACGTCATTTCGAACGCAGCCAGAGTGGAACTAATCACTGATGCCAATTCTGTTGTGAATGTGCGTCTTCAAAACGCGAACGTCGAAGCACAAGTACTTGGCTCACTAATGGGTGAGGCTAGTTTGGAACTGGTGCCCCAGGGAAGTGATGTTCAGATTGGGGATGCCATATTAACCTCAGGTTTGGGTGGTAATTACCCACCCAATATTTTCGTGGGGCAGGTATTGGCGATGCAGTCCAAACAAAACACACTTTTTCAAACCGGTTCAGTCCAACCTGTGGTTGATTTTGCGGTTGTCAGTGCTGTGATGGTAATCACCAATTTTGGCCAGGTGGATATCACGCCGCTAGTACCATAAGAGCTCATGACATATTTCATCGGCGTTCTCAGTTTTGTACTGGCCTTGATGCTGCAATACGGTATCGTCAGCCAAACTCCGTTATTAGCAGGCTACGCAGACATAATTCTCCTGGTAGCAGCCAGTTGGGGTTTGCATCAGCGCACACGCTATTTTTGGGTGGTCATCCTTCTGATGAGTGCCATGATCGGCGCGATATCAGCGGAACCTTTACTGGTCCCTGTTGCGGCATATATGGCTGTCTACCTGGCCGCCGTTTGGATTAGCAAAAGAATATTACAATCTCCTTTGCTGGCCATGTTCTTTATTGTGTTCATGGGGACGCTCTTTCAACATCTGTTATACATGGTATCGCTGTTTGTTTCGAGGACAGCCTTTGCCTGGCGGGAGGCAATATTCTCCATCCTTTTGCCAAGCCTAATCCTAAATATGCTTCTGGCAATTCCTGTGCATTCACTTATCCAGGAATTGGCCAGAACTACACAAACTAAGGTAACAAATATATGAACCAAAATCAGATTTATGAAAAACCAACCATCGCCTTGGGAAGGCTTAAGTGGGTCTACTTGATCTTGGGACTGATTTTTGCTTTTTATGTCTACAAATTATTTAGCGAACAAATCATTAATGGACCAACCTATCGAGCGGCTGCTGACGACAACCGGACTCAGGAAATAAGTGACCCAACAGAGCGGGGTATGATATTTGACCGCAACGGCGTGGTATTGGCCAGAAATGTACCTTCTTTCAACATCACGATTACACCTGCTGAGATGCCCGACCCTGATGATAATGCTGGGCAGCTTCACCAACTGGTTAAGGAACTGAGCGCTGTGATTTCCATGCCTGCCAGCAATGGCATCTTGAATGAAGAAACTGCCAAGAGCTTCTCGGAGTGCAATACTGATTTTGGCATTGAGCAAATTGTGACGATTGCCGGAAATAACTGGCCCTTCAGGGCTACACGTCTTAAGTGTGATGTGAGCAAAGAAATGGCCATGATTGTACAAGAAAAGGCGATGGATTGGCCAGGGGTCAG
>DATIUL010000261.1:0-5806 GCA_035466865.1 Anaerolineaceae bacterium
TGCGCGTTCCAGTTGGCGTGTATTCTGCACCATGTCCGCCCAGCTTTGGGGGTTCATGGCAAAAGCATGGTCGGGGCCTTCGCGGTGGTTGTCATCCGTAAAGTGTTTTTCTACCACCCGTGCACCCAGCGTTACCGCCCCAAGCACGGTAGCGTGCCCGTGCGTGTGGTCGCTCAAACCAAGTATCAAATTCGGCCACATGTCATGGTAGGTCTTGAGGACATTCAGGTGGATGTGGTCAAAATTTCCGGGGTCGGCGGTGTAATTGGTGTTACATTGCATCAGCACCAGCTCTGGGTTGATGGCCAGAATGGCTTCCACTGCGCGTTGTACATCCCCGATGGTCGCCGCGCCTGTCGCCAACAGGACTGGTTTGCCTTTGCTGGCCATGCGCTGGCAGGCTTCAATCCAGGTGATATCACCAGACCCGATCTTGTAAGCCGGCACGAAACTTTCCAGCATGTCGGTAGCCTCAAAATCATACGGCGCGGAGAAAAATTCGATCCCAACCTCATCACAAGCCTCACCTAAATGTTGCGTCCACTCAAAAGGGATCGAAGCAGCATTGTAGACTTCCACGACGCTCTTTTTCCATTTGGCCTGGTGTGAAACCTGCGAGTTCATATGCGTGAAGCCATAATCGGAGACAATCTTCGGCCCGCGGAAATTTTGAAATTTGGCCGCGTCTGCCCCAGCTTCGGCTGCCAGCTTAATGAGTTGCACTGCTCTTTCAAGGCTGCCATCATGGTTGGCGGCAATATCAGCCACAAAATAGGTGGGGTGTTTCAAACCAATCGTATGTCTTCCGATTTGGATTTCCATCTTACCTCCTAATTACTACCAAAACCGAGGATATGTTCCCGTAAGCCCATCTCTTCCGCCAAATGCAAAGCTTTCAGCCCTTCAAGAATGCCAGGCAATTCATGCCCAAGCGCATTGCACAGTTTATCGGTTTTCATGGACAGGTTGAGCGAGCGTTGGGTGGTCAGCTCTGAATCCATCACGCTGATCGGGCTTACCAGGCTTTCATCAAAGCCAAATTCTCTCGCCAGGCTCACGCCAAAAGCATACTTGCTGACTGCCTGGTTGCCAAAGAAGTGGTAGGTGCCATGCAGTTCCTTCTCCAGTGCTTCCAGTAACAGGCTGGCCAGGTGTTCAACATAGAGGGGGGTAAAAACCATATCTGTAAAACCATTGGCGGTTTCTTCCACTCTTAAGCGGTTATAGAAAAACTCAGCCAACGAGCGTTTACCGGATAGAGTCCAACCAAAAAAGACTACCCGCGCGATAATGGCTTCTTTATGCTCCGAACTCACATTATCCTCACCCATTAACTTGCTGTGGGCATAAGTGTTAATGGGGTTGGGCATGTCAATTTCACTATAGTCGCCCTTGGTGCCATCAAAAACAGCATCTGTTGATATGTGCAGCAGTGGCACGCCCATGCGTTTAAGATGCCAGGCCAAAAGCCCAGGCACTTCGGCATTGAGTTGGTAAGCCAGTTCCGGGTTCTTATCACAACCCTCAAGATTGGCCAGGGCAGCTGTATGTATCACCATGTCTGGAGCAGCGCTTTCCAACTTTTCACGCAAGTGTTGGGTATCCGTCAAGTCAAACTGGTCCACAGTAAAGGGTACCTTTGAAAGCTTCTGTCTGTTCGCCCAACCAAGTACCTCATAACCCTGACGCTGGGCATACAAGGCCAGGTTCAGCCCCAGGTGCCCGCTTGCGCCGGTAATTAGTATTTTTTCCATTTAATGTCCCTTGGCAAGCTCTTGTTCGATAGGGTCGATAATTTTCTTGATGCCATCCAAATCCAGCCAGACGTTATTGTTGGCGCTGGTATAGGTAAAGCCATCCGGAAGGGGTTTGCCTTGATCTTCCCAGGCATGGCCAAACCAGAGCGCGTTGCTGGGTTGGACAACATACATATCCGGCAATTCGACAGTTGTGCGGGCTTCATCCTCACCAATCAGGCTCTCGTGCAACTTCTCACCAGAACGGATGCCAATTATCTTAATTTCTGCCTCAGGCGCGACTGCCCGGGCCAAATCGGTCATTTTCATGGATGGAATCTTGGGCACGAATACTTCTCCACCCTGCATTTCTTCAATGCAACGGATGACGAAGCGTACACCCTGTTCAAGTGAAATCCAAAAACGGGTCATGCGTTCGTCGGTGATCGTCACTGTGCCACTGGCGCGCTGTTGCAGAAAGAGTGGAACCACAGAGCCGCGGGAACCGACCACATTGCCGTATCGCACACAGGCGATTCTGGTGTTGCGGCCGCCGGCATAAGCGTTGCTTTGCACAAACAGTTTCTCGGCAGCCAGTTTTGTAGCCCCATATAGATTGATGGGGTTAACCGCCTTATCCGTGGAAAGCGCCAGTACTTTGGCTACCTTGTTGGCAATGGCAGCGTCAATTACATTTTGAGAACCCAGGATGTTCGTCTTGATGGCCTCGCTGGGATTGTATTCGCAAGCTGGCACCTGCTTGAGTGCGGCTGCGTGCACAATCACATCCACGCCATATGTCGCCAATGTCAGGCGTTCCTTATCGCGTACATCACCAATAAAATAGCGGATGCGGGGGTCAGTAAAACCACCGGTAGCCCGCATTTCATGTTGCTTCAACTCATCTCGGCTATAAACAATTATTTTGGCAGGGTTGTATTCATCCAGCATCAGGCGGATGAATTTCTTGCCAAATGAGCCGGTTCCACCGGTCACAAGAATTACTTTATTAGTCCAATCCATACAAACTCCTTAAGCCCTGGCTGTGTTTTGAGCAGGCTTGCTGATGACAATTAGAGGGTATTGGCCATTCTCCCCGAAATAGCGGGGAAAACGGTCTTCCAACCATGAAAGAACTTTAAGTGCCCGGTAACCGCGCGCGTTTGAGCCAATCACGGTTCGCAGGAAGTGCACACTGACGCTGCGCCAGCTCAAAATGCGAAAATTAAACTTACCAGCAAAAGTGTTTTTGAACCATTTGGCATCATTCTTGGCAATGAAAGTACTGGCAGGTCCATTTTCTTTCCTTGCTTCTGTTGTTGCTTCTTCCTTTACGTTTGGGTGAGCAGAAATGGGTTTAAGCTCAAACTCCTTACGAGCTTGGCGTTTCGCCAGTGCTACCAGGCGGCTCCAAAGGCGGCTCAGACCGAAATTTGCCCAGCCATCGACGGTCACCATGGACCGGCCAGGTTTCAGGCAGCGGTACAAACCCAGGTAGCAGGCTTCTTTTTCTTCCATCGGCAGGTGATGGATGGTGTGCAGCGAGACAATGCCGTCAAAGACTTCCGGTTTGAAGGGCAGGTGGGCAATGTCACCAACTACATAGAAACCCTTTTCACCCAATTTCTTGCGCGCTTCCTGGAGCGCCACAATCGAAAGGTCAAAACAGACGCGCCTTTTATATCCCTTGGAATACTGTAGATAAGCCTCGTACTGCACAGGGCCAGACCCAGCATCCAGCAAATAATCACCCGTTGGGGCCAGGTGTTCAGCCACACGGGCATGCGCCCTGGCAATGTAATCGGTGCTAACCGGCCGTAAATCTTCATATTCGGCATTCTGATAGCGCCCGTTAGCTTCCAATTGCCAGCCAACTTCGTTATAAAAGCGTTCAACTTTTTGTTTGATCTCGTCAGGCATTTGTCTGGCTACCTTTATTTGTAATTTCCTGCAAGCGCGCCAGGCCGTGTTTCTTCCAATCCAAAGGCTCGCCTACTAAATAATTGAAGGTCTGGGCATAGCGTGCCTGCCCTTGCTGGTTAAGCACAAAACGCAGCGGCCGGGCTTTGAAGTCTTCAGCCAGCCATAGTAAATGCCATGGGAATGGCAAAGAAAACTCAAAGAAAAAGAGGTAGGCATACAACCAGGCTTGTTCGGTCTGTTTGGGGCTCAGGCGCGCTTCCCGCGGTTTTGCCAGGATTTTATCCAGCATATTCTGATACGCCGGCCAATCCACAGGGTCATAGGTAAAGCCTTTTTGGGCATAATGGGTACGCCCGGTCACCACCACCGGCAACCCAGCCATGGCCATCTCCAGGCCAACTGTAGTGGTATAAACCAAACCCACCGAAGCCAGTTCGATCAAGTCATAGGTATTAATCGGATCTTCCGGCCGAATCAGGTGGATATTTTCTGGCAGCCGGGCAAAGTTGTCTTCGATAACTTCGACCATCGAAGTGCCGTGCGTCTTCAGTTCTCCGGGATGCACCCGGATAACCAGTTGCGCGTTGGGCTTCTGCAGGAAGTAGCGGATGGTATCCACCACCCATTCTGCCATGGAATTGGTAATTTTTTGCCTGCCCAAAGTCAGGCTATCCCCCAGCACATTGGTTGGCAGCAGAACCACCGGGCGTTTATCCAGCCCCAGGTCTTTGGCTACCGTGCTGGCCCCTTGAGAAGGCGCAGCCTGCCATCTACGGGCAAAATCACCCCAGGTGCTGGCACCTTTACGGGAATTGAGTAAATCCTCCAATGCCTCGCTGGCAGCCTCAGGTAAAGGTTGGTTGCCAAGCGCTTCCCAGAGGTCCCGGGTGTCGTGGCTCATGATTTCATCATCTTGTGCCAACCAGATGCGTTCGCGTTGGTCCGCGAATTCAAAACTGACCGTTCTGATACCTTGCAACCTTGCCATACGATACGCCACGCCCATTTCGAGGATGGTTCCGTTCGGTACAATCACAACATCTGGCCGATTTTGTTTCAACCAGCTGTATATTGCCGCGCCAGCCACCGAATTGCGTTGCATTCTCATCGTATACAGCGGATCGCCTTCCTTGATTTCCTCAACTTGCTGGGTATACATGGTGTCGTACAGCGCCACCTGGCGGACCGCCTCCAATACCTCAGAGGGATAGTTGCTCCATGAGATTTGCTCACTCAATTGTTCAAGCAGCGGTACGACTTTCATTACCTTTTTGAGAGGCTCCAGGATGCCCTGTGCGTACAGGTCCTGGCGTTTCAGGTCAAACTTGCTGATTTCTTTATCCCAATCCGCATAAGGTAGATAGCAGAAAGTTACATGATGCCCCTGGCCAGCCAATGCCAGCGCGATCAACACGGCTTGTTCAATCCAATAGTGCAGATTGGCAAAAATAAATACATTCTTTGCCTTCGGATTGATCACCGCCAGTTGTTCCACATCCTTCACAGCACCCGGCAGCACCTGCGAAATCCCTTCCAACTTGAAGTGGGAGGCCCAGGTTTTATTCTTGCCCTTGATATTCCAATAGACCTGGGCTGCCAGCGCAGAATTTTTTAAGGGGTTGTTGCGTGAGTTGATCTTTTTCATTTATTCCGTTTTCTCTATTTGCCAATCGAGTACAGGCCGCACTGAGCCCGGCCTTGGTTCCGGCCAATGCGTACCCGCCCCACCAGAAGCATCAACGCTGAAGCTGAGCGCCTGATCATCCTGAAAATAACGCCGTATACCGTAAGAGCTGGCGTTGACCCCCAGCACAAAACGCCCCTCATTCAGGGTGTGCGCTGGGATCACGCAGCGGCTGCTCCATGTACCCGCCAGGCGCGATGGATACTGCCCAAAAGATTCTTCTGAGTCGGTATCAAAACTGGTAAACACCGGTTCGCCCCGGGTGGTGTAAAGGTAAAAACCCACCCGCAGGCCGGTCACGGCCTCATCCAGGCGGTATTGAATTTCGATAGTCACGGGGTCCACACTGCGTACCGAATCGGATACGATGCCATCCTTATCCAACACACGGATTGCCAGGGGCTGGAAGGGTTTTGCGTTCAAAGGTACTTCATCGGCTTCCCAGAAGCGTTCCCCGAGCTTG
>DATIUL010000262.1:0-7000 GCA_035466865.1 Anaerolineaceae bacterium
GAAGAGATAGGTTCTTTCGTAATCGCTGCTGTTTTCCATCAGGAAAGGCCCCATGCCGACCGCTGAAAGGGTCTGTGCAAGGCCAATCAGGGCATTCATGGCGCAGAACAGGGCAAAACCTGGGAAGAGCAGCATCATACCAATAGCAGCACCAATCAATAAATTACCCATAATAAAGGCATTGCGTTTGCCAATCTTGTTGACCAGCAGCGCGATTGGTAATGCGGTAATCAGAGAAGTAGCACTGCGGAATGCGACTAGTGTGCCCAGAACTTCCTGGTTAAAGCCCAGGCTAAGCACATAAAAATTAAACAAGAGCTGGAATATCCCCATCACAATGCCCAGCAGGATGCTGCCTATGAGATAGAGGCGGGCATTTTTGGTGAAGGCGGCAATGTGTTCGCGGTAATTGCAAAAAAAAGAGGCATAAGGTGCCTCCGCTTTGGTACTTATCGGTTCTTCTTTGTCAGCCAATCATTCCCCCCGAACAAAATTGTGCAGCAAATCCTGCAACGAATCAAAGCCTTCGAACCGGGTGGCATACTGCCGTTCGCCATCAGGATTGAAGTTGATTTGAACCAAACCAGCTACGCGCAGTTCAGTCAGGTGGCGGGTCACAGTTGGTGGGCGCAGGCGCAACGAGCGCGAAAGTTGGGCAGCTGTTTGGGGTGTTTGAGCCAGCGTTCGCAAGATGCGCAGCCGGGTGGTATCAGCCAGGGCGCTCAAGCCCGAAAGCAAATAATCCGGTACCGCATCTCCGGGTATCAGCGCCATTTCATCCGGCCTGGCCCCGAATACCAGGATCACTTCATCCTCGCTGGGATAATCATAGAAAAGGTATGGAGTGCCCCAGAAGGATGGCGCCAGGTAGATTTTGCTTAGATTTTCCACGTGAATATAACGTACCCCAGCTGAGAGCTCTTCAAGCATGGCTGAAAGCGGCAAGGAACCGGCCCGCATTTGGGCGTGGGAAAGGGATTGTTTGAGTGTTGGCAGAATACGGATTTCTTCTTCTTTAAAGAAAACTTCGTAGTAGCTTCTGAGCGCTTTTACATAAGCCGCCCCATACTTTTCACGGTCCTCCCAAAGCTTGTGCAGTGCTTCCAGGAAGCCAAGATTGACTTCCCGTGAGTTTTCCACATAGTGGTCGGTAATAATCTCACGCTGCTCATGAGTCCATTTGCCGCCTTTGACAGTCGATCGCAGGGCACCCTTAAAGGCTTCTGGCGTGCGGGCGCTAAAGAAGATGGTGTCAAATACCTTGGCAGGCGGCAACTTCTCAAGTGCTGTGATTGCCGCGAGGGCATCCTTTGGTTTGGGTAGGTTATGGATGAAGTATAGGGGGTTGGTGATTACGGTATTGGCCATCTCGAGCATTTTTCGATGCTCGGGCGGCAATTTTGAGCGTACGCTCAGGGCCCACGACGGACGCACGCCATAATCTTCCGGCTCATGCAAAACGACCAGACTGATAAAAAAGTCATAGGCCGTACCAATTTCCCAGTTGAGTCGTGAAGATATTTCCGGCATATTTTTCTCTAGTTAACAGATGGTTAATTATATGAAGCTAATACTGATTGTCAAATATTAGGTCCTATTTGTTCGTGCGGCTGCAGGGGAGGTCGCACCGTTGCATCGGTAATGCCATTGCGTTTATAATCTTCTTGAGTGAAAGGACTGCCATGAACCAGACCGACCCCATCGAACAGGATTTTTCCAAAGAAGAGAAAATCGCTGGCCTGCTCGATCAGATTAGTGCCTACATCGAGCATTATCACAACGGCAGCGTGGAGCTGATTGGCATCGTTGGCAATACCATCAAGGTGCGGCTGGGTGGAGCCTGCGAGAGCTGCCCCTTGTCCACCGCCACCCTCCAGGGTTGGGTTGCTGGCACAGTCCATCAGTTCTTTCCTGAAATGACCCTTGAAGCTGTTGAGTAGCTTTACCCAGATTAAAACAATCAGCGTAATAGATAGCCAAAAACACCACCTTTAAGGGTGGTGTTTCATTTGTGTTTGCTTACATATTGGGCGGCAATACGCTCCAATATGGCCACCAATCTGGCAGGGGTAAAGTAATGCTCCAATGCTTTTTGCGTTTTCAAATAGAGTTTGAGGGAGCCCGGTACAGAGATAACTGGCAACAAAGTGGCTTTCATAACTTCATTCCAAGGCAGCGGAACTGCAAGTAGCATATTCTTCATTTTTGCTTCACTGGGAATGCGCTGGCCGGCAAACCGATCGCGTAAAATCGAGCTTAGCTTCTCTTGCGCGGCAGCCAGGCCAAATTTACCCAACAGCCAAAGTAGAATGTAAATCGCGAACAAGGCCAGGATAACGGGGTAACGCGTCTGCACTAATTCCCAAAGTTTGCCAAAGATGTTCGCTAAATCACTCATTTATGTCCCTGCTTTCCAATTATCCGCTAATTATAAAGCCAGCTAAAAAGAAGCCTCCTTGCGGAGGCTTTTATTGGGTGGTCTGGTTCGGAAATTCGAATCTATTAATTTGTGCGGACTGCCTAATCGCAAAATCAAGTTATAGCTTGACGACTTTCAGATCTTTCTTGCCTGGAACGTCCTTGAGCGCGTTGCGCGCATCAAAGATCACTTTGGATTTTTCCAACAGCATGGCGTAATCAATTTTGGAATGGTTGGTGATGATGGCCACACAATCTGCCTTTTCAACCGCTGCCTGCAACTCTTTTTCGCTCTGCATCAGCAAGCCATCCTGGTCAATTTCGGGCACATATGGGTCATAATATGTGACCTCCGCGCCTTTTTCGAGCAGGAGATGGGTAATATCAATGGCCGGTGACTCGCGCAGATCGCTGATGTTCGGTTTGTAAGTCACACCGATCAGCAGCACTTTTGAGCCGTTAATGGCTTTCTTGTAGCGGTTGAGGGCATCCTGAATTTTGCCAACCACGTAACGCGGCATGTTGGCGTCAATCTCAGATGCCAGGTCAATAAAGCGCGCCGTGTAGTTGAGTGTTTTCATTTTCCAGCTTAAGTACAGTGGGTCCACCGGGATGCAGTGGCCGCCCATGCCAGGGCCAGGGTTGAACTTCATGAAACCGAAGGGCTTGGTACCGGCCGCGTCCACCACTTCCCAAACATCGATTCCCAGGCGGTCGCACATTTGGGCGATTTCGTTGACCATGGAAATATTGATCATGCGGAAGGTGTTCTCAAGCAGTTTGGCCATCTCGGCCACTTCGCAACTACTCACAGGCACAATTGTTTCAAGGGCTTTTCCATACCAGGCCGAGGCAACGTCCGTGCAATTCTGGGTGATGCCGCCCACAACTTTGGGTGTGTTGTAAGTTGTCCAATCCGAACGGCCAGGATCCATACGCTCAGGGGAGAATGCCAGGAAGAAATCTTCCCCCACCTTTAGGTCGTTACCTTCTGACAGGATGGGCAGAACCAATTCGCGGGTGGTGCCCGGATAAGTGCTCGACTCCAAAACAACTACCATGCCACGATGCATGTAAGGCGCAAGGCCATTGCTGGCGCTGACGATAAATGACATGTCAGGGTCGCGTTTTTTGGAAAGCGGGGTCGGTACGCAGATGGAGACAGCATCAATTTCGGCCAGGATGGAATAGTCACTGGTGGCACGGATGCGGCCTGCCTCAGTATGCTTGCGAAGAACGGCATTCGTGATGTCGCCGACGTAGCTTTCGCCCCGATTGATCATTTCTACTTTTTCTTCGTTGGGTTCGATCCCAATAACGTTAAATCCTGCATTGGCAAAGGTGATTGCCAGGGGCAATCCCACATAACCCATACCAACGACGGCAACATTGACATACTTTTTTTGAATCAGTTGAATCAACTCATCTTTTACCATTTATCCTCACATCTACGCCTGGTATACAGACGTCAAAATAGACTTAATTGTTCGGGAGTAACGTTTTCGGGCTCTTGTTTTGCTTTAGTCTCTATTGGTGTCTGGGCTACTGGCGCGGGTTTGGAAGATTTTTCGTCCTTTTGCGCCCTCTCAAGAAGGTGACGAATACTGGCAAAGTCAGCCATCAGTGTACCCTTTAGGGCGGGCTGATGTAAGGCTGCCGCAGGGTGGTACATCGTTACAACCATTTGTCCGTCAACTAAATGAGACTTCCCATGGATCGCGCCTATCTTACCGTTCTCTATAAAACGGGCCATTGAAAAGCGCCCCAAAGTTACGATCACCTTGGGCTTGATGGTTTCGATTTGGCGGTCCAAATAGCCGCGGCAACAGGCCAACTCATCTGGTTCGGGATCCCGATTTTGCGGTGGGCGACATTTGACCACGTTGGTGATAAACACTTCTTCACGCTGAAGTCCGGCTGCTTCGAGCAACTGGTCCAGCAAATGGCCAGCCTGACCGACAAAAGGTTTCCCTTGTTCATTTTCGTGAAAGCCGGGGCCTTCACCAATGAACATAACCTGCGCACTGGCTGGGCCCTCCCCCGGGACGGCATTTTTGCGGTTCTCGCTCAGTTTGCAGGCCTTGCAGACCCTGACTTCTTGACGTACAGTATCCAAAGCTTCTTCAGCTTGCATCGTTTACTCCAAGGGCTGATTCTACTCTAAAAAGGTCACTTTTTATCGTATTTGGCAGCTTGAGGTGAATCATCTTTAGCTTCGCCGCCTCGATTTTGGCAAGTGTGAGCAGCAAGGCGTCTTCTTGATTGTCCTGATAATACCCACCTCGCCGGCCAACAACTTGAAAGCCCAAACTTTGGTACAAGCCTAATGCTTCTGTATTGCCCGCGCGTACCTCCAATAAAGAACTTCGCGATCCCATTTGGTAACCGATCAGCAAGCCATCCACCAGCAAAGCCAGGGCTATTCTCTGTTTACGATATTGTGGGAGCACCCCGATGGTGCCCAGGTGCAGTTCATCCACAATCAACCAGAAAACCGCAACGGCAACAACTTTTTGCCCTTCAGGCTTTAAGCTGTCTTCAGCCACCAGGCACAGATTACTATTTACGGAATTCAATTCCTGGGTAAATGCGCCTTTGGGCCATGGGTCGGAAAAACAAGCCTGATCCAAAGCCTCAACTTCAGGCAGGTCGCCCTCCAACATGCGGCGCAGTCGGATTTGACCTTCAGTTATTGTGAAAGTCATACCTCAGGAATATTGCTGAGCGTGTGGACGTAGATTGGCGATAGGCTGGGGATGTCATCTGAAAGGCCAGATTTGAGTTTTCGGGAGGCCAACTCAGCCAGCACCGCCGGGCGGCGAACAGATTGAGAGGCTTCTGCCAACTTGGCTGTTTTCCATTTGCGTCCAAGTACATGGCGTTCTTCAGCAGCCATTTCACCGCAAACGTAAATCGGAGAAGTAATCGTCTTGGCAATGTCTTTAGTCTCATCCACCGCTACTTCGGTTTTACGCACCCAAGTGCCTTTTATGCCTTCATAGCGAGCCCAGGCGAACCGGCTGCGGCCCACCTCAAGCAAACAAATCATTGGCCGGCGCATGACCGGCTGGCTGAATGCTAAAATGTCGAGTGTAGGTATTCCTACGATCGGCACATTCAAGGCCAGGGCTAAACCTTTTGCAAAAGCAATTCCGATGCGCATCCCAGTAAAAGAACCTGGTCCAATGGCAACCCCGATACCTGTGACGTCTTTGGTCGAAACGCGAGCTCGATCAAGCATTGTGCTAACAGCTGGAGCAAGTTCGGTGGTGTGAAAGTGCTGACTGCGCCAGGATTGTTCGCTGAGGATTTGGACGCCATCATACAGCGCCAAACCGATCCATTCCGTTGAGGTGTCGATGGCAATTAGCATCTTAGGCTCCAAATAGGGATTGTTGCAATTTTTTGGCGATGGCTTCGTAAGGTTTGCCGCGTGGCGTAAAAATCAGGTGGCGTTGGTCTACACCCAGGTAGTTGAGGGTAACCCACATATGTTCTTTAGGGAGGTAATCTTTCAAGCGCTCCGCCCATTCCACAACAAGAATTCCATTCTCGAGCTTGTGGTCAAGGTCCAGCATCTCCACATCAAAAGGGCTATTTCCAGGCAGGCGGTAGGCATCGGCGTGCAGCACTTTGGAGCCGTCTGGATGGCGATATTCATTCAAAATTACATAAGTTGGGCTGGAAACCCGGTCTGGAGAGCCAAAACCCTGGGCGATGCCATCAGTCAGAGTGGTTTTCCCAGCTCCCAGGTCACCTTCCAGGCAGACGACCATGCCTTTTTGCAGTAGGCTGCCCAAACGCACACCAACCCGACGGGTCTGTTCCGCGGAATGGGAGAAAAATTCAAGGGCATATCTGGCAAGAATTGGCATCTTATTCGCTTAGTTTAATTTTGCTTAATTATACCGCAGAGCACCCCCCAAAAAGAGGCTTTTTGGCTTTCCACTATTTGTTTGTCACAAGGAACAGAGTGACTCTAAAGCGTACTAGCGGGAAGAGCTCCAAAAAGTAAGGGTTATCTAGTCTCGAGCCAGACGAAAGGTGGGCGAAGGCACCTTTGCCTTAGCCCTCCCTAAGGGGGAGGGTCCGCAAAGCAGGGTTGAGGGGTAGGGTTTTGTTTCGTGCCGGTCTCTTGATACCCGTCCACTACGTGGCGAGTACAGGCCGAGCACGAGCTTTTGACCAATGGTCTCCTTTTCCTGTCTAAAGAAAGGAACATGGAGACCTTACGGTCAAATTCTACGCACGGTGTGGACACCGGCGCAATCATTCAATACAAACTGAGTTTGGTATGAAAACCCCCGCTTCAGGCACTGCATTACACTTCGCTCTCAATGGGGGGTCCAGAAAGAAAACACAAAGATCCTTCGGCTTTGCCTCAGGATGACAAGCCTTGTTTTGTCACCCTGAACACAGTGAAGGGTCTTCCAGTTGCGAGCCGGACGAAACGTGGGCGGAGGCGCCGTTGTTTTAGCCCTCCCTAAGGGGGAGGGTCCGCAAAGCGGGGGTGAGGGGTATTTACAGAAAAGTCTAAATTCAATACAAAGAACCCCTCCTTAGCCACTGGGGATTGCTCCTC
>DATIUL010000263.1:0-13213 GCA_035466865.1 Anaerolineaceae bacterium
AAGTCCGGTGTGCTGCCGTTGCACCATGCCCCTGTGTTGATAGAGGTCTATTTTAGCACAGTTTTTGTGCTCTACAACTGCCCAATAATCCAAGAAACAAACATAGATCCCTCGCAATGAAGCTCGGGATGACAAATGATACGGGGGCCCCGCGCCTAAACTTTGTCATCTTGAGCGCAGTGAAACGTCTTCCAGAAATGTGCCACAAATTCAATGCTCTACCGCTGCCCAACCATCTAGCAGGAAAACAAAGATCCCTCGCAATTAAGCTCGGGATGACAAGGTGAGCGGGAGTGAATGGTCCGTCAGCTGCATTGAACAAAAAAGGGATGAAGCTCATCCCTTTTAATCGTTTTCTTCAGAAGTAGGTTAATTATCTGAACCAAACCTGAGTGGCAAAAAGCGTGAATAATATCCAAACTATCGAGAATATTGCCACCACTGCCAGGCCAGCCAGAAGGGCATACCAGGTATAGCGGCGCAACTCTGGCTTGGTAATCGGATCACCGCGGAGACGGCGATCATTCTTGGGGCTGACAATTGCTTGTGAGCTGCGATCCTGGTGCCAGGGCATCCCCGACACGTTCATATCACAGACCACCCGGTCATCATCCTCAAAATCGTCAGGCTGTTTGTTCATTGACTTCCGCTTCGTTATTGTACAAATGGCAGCGTACAAAATGCCCAGATTCCAACTCACGGCTTAGTGGCACAACCTTGTCGCACATGTCAAACCGGCGAGGGCAACGTGTGTGGAACTTACAACCTGAAGGTGGATTGGCTGGGGATGGAATACTGCCTTCAAGAATGATGCGTTTCCGTTTGGAAGTTGGGTCGGGTACCGGAGCCGCGCTTAGCAGCGCACGGGTGTATGGGTGCAGCGGATTGCGGAAAATATGCTGCTTCGTCCCATATTCCACCAAATCGCCCAGATACATCACACCAACATGGTCAGAAATATGCTCAACCACCGATAAGTCGTGGGAAATGAAGAGATAGCTCAGCTTATAACTTTCCTGCAGGTCTTTGAGTAAATTAATAATTTGAGCCTGGATGGAGACATCCAATGCTGAGACAGGCTCATCGCACACGATAAATTCAGGTGAAAGCGCTAATGCACGGGCGATGCAAATGCGTTGGCGCTGCCCGCCAGAGAATTCATGCGGATAGCGATCTTTGTGGTATGGCTGAAGGCCACAGGAACGCATAATGCCTTCAAGGTATTCATCGTATTCATTATCGGGAACAATGTGATGTTCTTTTACTGCTTCGCCAATAATCTCACTAATCGGTAACCTTGGAGAAAGGCTGGAATACGGGTCCTGGAAGATAATTTGCATCTTTGGGCGCATGGCTGTAAGGTCGCGATGGTTCAACTTGAAAACATCAACACCTTCAAAAAGCACATCGCCGGATGTACGCTGGTTGAGGCGCAAGATGGTTTTACCCGCGGTGGTCTTGCCACTGCCAGATTCACCTACCAGGCCCATGGTCTTGCCCTTGGGGATGTTGAAGCTAATCCCATCAACGGCTTTAACATAACCAACCACCCGCTGCATGATGCCAGCTTTGATGGGAAAATATTGCCGTAAATCCCGAACTTCAAGGATGTTATCAGGGCTGTGTTGTAAATTTACATGGTCAACGACTTGTTCAAGCATTCTCGTTCCTCCGAGGGTCGCTTTCATAAAGGTAACAAGCTGTCATATGCGTGGGGCTCACATTGTATTCACCGGGATAAGCGCCATCGCAAATCGGCATACGCCTGTTGCAGCGATCCCGAAAGTAGCAGTAATCTGGCATGTTGATTGGGTTTGGAACATTGCCGGGAATGGTGTATAAGCGGTCAACATCATGGTTAATGATTGGCTTGGAGGCCAACAGACCAACCGTATAGGGGTGCAATGGATCCTTGAAGACTTCCAAGGCCGTGCCTTTTTCAACGATGCGGCCCGAATACATGACCACAACATAATCCGCCATTTCGGCAATTACACCCAGGTCATGCGTAATCAACATGATACTGGAATTAATCTGATCCTTCAGTGTGCGCAGAAGATCCAATATCTGGGCCTGAATGGTCACATCCAGGGCTGTTGTGGGTTCATCCGCGATGATTAGTTTTGGGCTGCAAGCCAGGGCCATGGCAATCATGATTCTTTGGCGCATACCGCCCGAAAGCTCATGCGGGTACATGTTATAGACGCCTTCTTGATTGGCAATGCCGACCATTTCAATCATCTTCAGGGTTTGGGCCTTTACTTCTTCATCCGTCATTTGCGGATTGTGAAGTTTGATAACCTCGTCCACCTGGTCACCAGCACGGAACACAGGATTCAAACTGGTCATCGGTTCCTGGAAGATCATGGAGATCTCAGCCCCTCGAATGGTTTCCATTACTGTCGTAGGGGTTTGGGCAATATCGTAGGCCTTGTTACCCCCGTCAAAGCGGATCTGACCTTCAACGGTCTGGCCTTGGGGGCGCTGAACAAGCTGCATCAGCGAGAGCGCGGTCACAGATTTACCGCAACCAGACTCACCTACTACGCCAACCGTCCTGCCCTTGGGGATATCAAATGAGACCCCATCAACAGCTTTTACGGTGCCGATGTCGGTGTAGAAGTATGTATGAACGTTGTCAAACTCAACAACATTTTCAGGATCTCGCATCTTGGTCAGGTATTCCTTTTCAGGAACATTCCTGCGATTGCGTCTTCTCTCAATAGCATCCGTAATACGGCGGTTGTTACGAGAAATAAGCATGGATTCACGCGCGGTTAAGTGAATGCTTTCTTTCACTTGCGCGGTTTCGTCGTCCACAGCTTTGGTAGGTTTCAAATTCTTGATTGCCATTCTTACCTCTTCATCTTCGGGTCGTATGCATCACGCAGGCCATCGCCCACAAAGTTGAAGCCAAGCACGGTCAGAAGAATTAACAAACCGGCGGGAATCCACATGAACCAGAAGTTGGTCATAACATAAGCATCCGAGGAGACGTTGATAATGCTGCCCCAGGAGGCTAAAGGATATTTGACACCCAAGCCGAGAAAGCCCAGGGTGGCTTCGGTGATGATGATGCCGCCCAAGCCAGCAGTGGCTGAAACAATCAGTAAAGGCATCACATTGGGCACCAGGTGTTTGAAAATGCGCTTGCTGGTACTGAGGCCGGTAGCTTCCGTGGCAACCATAAAGTCCTGCTCGCGCAGGGAAAGAATTTGGCCACGCACAACCCGCGCTGTGCCTGTCCAACCCAGGATGCCGAGTACCGCCATCAGAATAAAGATACGGGCACGGGGGTCTACTTCCAATGTATCCATGACCGAGCCCAGAATGAGCACCATGGGATAGAAAGGAATACTGTTGAATAGATCCACAAAGCGCATCAGGGCGTTATCCAATGCTCCCCCAAAGTAACCTGAAATGCCACCGACGATTACACCGATGACCATCTCAATAATGATGACCACAAAACCCACCATTAGTGAGACTTGGCCACCATGCATCAGGCGGGTCATAACATCCATGCCGTTGTTGTCGATACCCAGGGGGTGCTGGGCAGAAGGCATTTCGTACTGCCTGATCAGGGCGATAGCGGTGTCGCGTTTAATGTTAAAGGTGCGGTTCACTCGCACGATGGTGTAGTGTGTCTCCTGGCCATTTGCATCTGTATATGAGAATTCACTTTGGCGGTCAGAAATTGCATTACGGATAATTGTTTTGAAGTCCACAGGCAGGAAGGTGGCGCTGTCCAGGGGGTTGACGATGATGTTGGAAACGTCCGCAACTTCCTTGCCGGCTGCATCTTTGATGATGGAATGACCATCCTCATACTGTATGGTGTATTTCATCCCATTAGCCTGGAAACCGGCTGCTTGCTGTGCTACGGCTGCACCTGCTGGCATTGCAAAATTGTAGGATTGTACAAAGCCTTTATTTGACTCTTCATATGCGTCAAAAATATAAAGCGTAGCTATGGCCACGTCAGCATCAATGGCTATGCGGGAGGTCTTGCCCTCTTTGTAAATCAAATAGCTCACGCCATCGATTTCAAATTCCGGCTTACCCGCGGCAACGGTTTTCTCATAGGTTGCCTTGAGATTCTCAGGAAGTGCCAGGTCGGTTATTGGCTTATAAATCTTCCCTAGAATTTCCACAACCGGGGTTAATTCCTTGATCCGGTAAAGGCTGTCTCCTTCTTTGACATAGGAATAACTCTTATCAGCGGATTTAAAGGTAAGGTTGCCTTTTCCCATAGCCAGAAGGAACGCTGCCCTTTGAGCACCGCTAAACTGCTTGCCTTCAGCGACCGTGTAACGCAGTTCTTCATTGTAGGTAGCCCCAGCAAATTCCTTCGACATCGAGCTTGCGCCTGTAAACACCTCGGTCTGACCGTGCGGTGAAATTAAAGGGCCAATGAAGGAGAATGTGAACATGAAGAATAGGATTACGAGGCCGATAACAGCCAGTTTATTGCGGATAAAGCGCTTGAACACCAACATACCTGGTGAGAGCACCTTGATACGCCGGGCGTCATCCAATTTCATTTCTGGACGCTGGGATTCAGGCTTTGCTAATTCAGGTTCATCTTCCATGTTTTCCACGTTTGCTTTCAGGAACACGGGTTCTGGCATACTTTCAGGCTGTGAACTTGCAGCGTTGGGCATGGCGTGGGCGATGGAGTCCTTGATATTTTCGGAGGAGAGCTTGTTATCTTCTGTCATTTCCCACCTCCTAATTCACTCTGACGCGTGGGTCGACCACAGCGTACATAATATCCGCAATAATCAGACTGACCTGAGTAAGAACGGTTAGGAAGGTTGTGTAGAACATGGCGAACGGAATGTCGCCGCGGGTAATGGCTTGATAAGCAATATATCCAATTCCAGGGATGTGATAGAGCGTTTCGGTAATCAACGCGCCTCCAAACATTGAAGGAATCAAATAGCTCATATAAGACACCAATGGAATCAGGGTGTTGCGGAAGGCGTGCTTATTGATAACCGCTTTCTCCGGCAAGCCTTTGGCGCGGGCTGTACGGATGTAATCTGAGCTGAGAACTTCAAGCATATTGGTGCGTGTGTAGCGCATCAGACCGCCGACTGAAAGCATCATCAGAGTGATGACTGGCAGCACCATGTGATAACCTACGTCGACTATTTGTTGAAATGGTGTCATCGAGTTGAAGAAGCGACCTGTAAGCCCGTAAAGGTCAAACCACCCCAATTTGATGGAGAAGACATATTTAAGGATCGTTGCCAGGAAGAAAGTCGGCAGTGAAAGCCCCGCCAGAGCAAAGATCGTAATGGCATAATCCGCTTTACTATATTGCTTGGTAGCCGCAGTTATGCCCAGTGGAATCGAAATAATAATTTCCACAATAAACGTGACAATATTGATAATCATGGAATACCAAATGACTTGGTTGAACTTTTCAGTAACTGGCATGCCATATTGCCAGGATTCCCCAAAGTCCCCTTTAAGCGCGTTTCCTACCCAACCAAGAAAGCCAGGAATGACCGGTTGGTCCAAACCATACACCGCATTTAACTGAGAAAGCCATTCCTGATAAGTTTTTGTACTGGCAGGGTTACTGGCACGTTGGCGGGCAATAGTTTCTACATAGGAAGTAGGCAAAGCACGAATGATTGAATAAACAACCAAAGCGCTGAAAAAAATGATAAATATTCCGAGGAGCACCCTCTTAAGAATAAAATTTCGCATCCAGACCCTTCCATCAATCCGTGATACTCAAAGCAACAAGCAATGGATTACTGAATACGTGAGCCCACACGGAGGTGGGCTCACATATTTTATTTTATGTTAGCCGCTTATAAAATTAATTGCCGGCCATTTCAAGTAGTTCAATATCATTCTGCCAGCCCCAGAAGGTGGTGATATCGGGGGTGATGGTGGCGATATTGATGCGCTCAGTGCTGAAGATGATGCAGTTCTGGCGCTGGTAGGTCGGGATTTCGACAGCCCAGTCAATAACTTCGTCGAGGGCGGCCTTGTAGACCTGTTTGCGATAGTTCTGATCGTCACTCTTGCGGGCGTCCAGAATCAGGGCGTCGAGGGCTTCGGAGGTAATGTGGTAGTGGTTAGAATCTGTGCCACCTTCGCCTACAACGTTGGAGCTATGATAGACCTGGTACATATCAGGATCAATCGTAGCACCCCAAGCCGCAGTCCACATTTGCTGTTGACCGGAATCGAGGGCATCCCAGAGGATATTGGCATCCGCGGGGTCATTAATCTTGAGCTCGAGGCCGATTGCAGCAAAGGCTTCTTGTGCACCCGTGAGGATAGCGAAAGCAGGATGGTCTCCGGTTCCGCCGCCAGGGATGATAACTTCGTAGCTCAGGGCAGCGCCTTCAGGAGCAGCTGTCAGTTTGCCGTCAGCGACGGTGAAACCGGCTGCTTCGAAGAAGCCGAGGGCGGCCGCTTTGGCAGCTTCGTACTTCTGTTCCTGGGTCATATCCGCGGTATAAATCGGATTGCCTTCAACATCGGTAGAGAATGCGACTTTGTAGTCAGGATCTGTCGGTTGAGGGGCGGCCCAAGAGGTATTGGAAATTGGGTAGTTGATTACGGAAGCGGCTTCGCCGTAGTAGCTGTCGATAGCAACATCGCGATAAACTGCGAAGATGGTAGCGAGGCCCTTGCGCAATGCCTTGGAGGCGTCTGAGCCAGCTTCGCCGGCTACATTGACGGTTGCGGCATTGATGCCGAGATAACCATAACCAAGGTTGTCAACTTTGCTGGTGGTGATGACTGGGCCAGTGATCTCGCCATTGCCGTTGTATTTTGCAACTTCGTCAAAGCGGGAGCGGGAACCGGTCATTTCACCGGCGTCAGCTGCACCGGTCTGGAGGGCGGAAGCCACTTCAGAGGAAACAGTTTCCTTGAATTGGATTTCTTTGATCTTCGGGACGCCGCGATAATAGTTCTCGTTGGCTTCGAAGTAAACAACACGATTGTCATATTTGACAAACTTGTAAGCGCCAGCGCCCATGGGAGTGGTGGTCAGGCTTTCCTGCTTGGAGAGGTCTCCGAAGGGGAAGCCGAACTTGTTGTTCTCATAGTCGTACATGGCCTTATCGCCATAGTAGTGCAGAGGGGTAACGTTGATACCAAGAATGCTGTAGACCGCAGGAGCGGAGAAACCAGTAGTGGTAACTTCGATTGAGAGGTCATCAATCTTCTTGATGCCAGCGATATTGGGAACGCCAGTGCCACCCATTTCGGTGTCCTTGGGGCCCCATTCTTTAATGAAGTTGTCGGTGGTCTGGCCAACGATATCCACACCATTGGGGGATTCGCCAGCAGCTACATAATCGGCAACATTGTTGGCATACTTAGCCTGCACTGTGGCAACTAAATCTTCGAAGGTTGGCAGAGTGGTAGCCAGGTCGAATTCGGCGCCGTCGCCAGTGGTCAGTTTGCCATCGGTAACTTCACCGAAGCCCCAGCCAGCAATAGCAAAGGCATTTTGGAGGCCTTCATCTGCTTTGACTTTTTCGGGGTCAACGCCGATGATATCTGCGGTCTGATCTACATAGTTGGCCATCATATAGTCGCGAATGGACAAGATATCCGCTTCCCAGCCAGCTTTGGCGAGGGTCCAATAGCCATCCTGTTGTTCTTTGGTCCATCCGTCAGCGGCGGTCCACTCGTGGTCGGGGCCAGCAGCTTGAATGTCCTGAGCCATCAACAAGTACTTATCATAGACCTGGGTGGTTGTTTGAGTCTGATAGTCCTTGAGGCCGACAATCGGGAAGGAGTTCAGGCTGGTGGAACCAACATAGCTTGGGTCCAGATAGGTGTAATAGGTGAAGATGATGTCATCAGCCGTTACAGGTTCGCCATCAGAGAATTTCATGCCGGGGCGAAGGGTGGCGGTGTATTTGGTGGTGTCGGTGGCTTCATCGTACACAACATCGGTATTAGCAGCACCCGTGTAAAGGTACTCTTTGCCATTGTAGGTAGTTGTTTCGCCTTCGATGGCATTCTTGATGATGCCACCAGAGCGATCCGTGGTGAGAAGGGCAATTTGGGTCATATTTGCGACGTCAATGTCATAAGCCGTGTCACCAAAGAAGGGGCTGAACTTCTGTGAGAAGTCAGAATAAGCCACAACTAAGGGAACGTCGACAACTGGGGCCGCGGTGGGTTCCGGGGCTTTAGTGGGTTCCGGAGCTTTGGTGGGTTCCACAACTGGAGCCTTGGTGGGCTCTACGGGCGCTGTGGTGGGGGCGGCGGTTGGTTTAGCACATGCGGCGAGAGTGCCGAGCAGCATGATGCTGACAATCAACCATGAGATACTTTTACGATATTTACTCATTTGTTTCTCCATTTCTCCTATTAAGGTTGGTAGATTATACCGACGAAAACAACATACCGCAAATTAAAAACATTGCGAAAGCTCCATTTGTTAACATTTAATTGGCGTTGTTGTCAACTCGTTTAGATATTCTAATCTGATTCAACTGAGTCAGCAGACCGAAACACATAACTGATGCAAATATTTCCAATAACAAAAACAGGTAGTTCGGCTTGGCTGCCAGGGATCCTTTTGTCAGAAGCAAAAAAAACGCTAAACCAACAGTACAGATGATTTGTAGGACAAGGGCAAAGGCCGCAAACATACGGCCGCGGGTAAACGAGCCTTCAGTCTGGTAACGCGCCAGGTTTTGTGTTTCCCGGGGAAGCCGCAAAAGCGCGAAGCCAAGTAATCCAATCGGCAAATAGGCCACAGCATAGGGCAGACTCACAAACCAGAGGTTGGTAGCGCTATGGGGTAAAAATCCTGCCGCAACATGGCTTACCAGGCTGCCTATATAAAGGAAAGCTGCCAAAACCTTAAGGCGACTGAGCCCCGCCTGATCGATTTCGAGATCAAAAAAGGATCCAATATATGTGCTCACCTGTCGGCTGTGGCCCTGATCATCAGTTTCTGTTGTTAGTGTAAAGTCGTCCTTAAATTTTTTGCTCATGCTATCGATTTCTTTGTTAATCTAATTTCCGGGGGCCTTTGATATCCACTCAATTTGGTCAAGTGTCCAATCACTTTCAATTTGAAGCGATTTGTTACTCACCCAAAGATTGACATGGTCTATCGTTACAACTGAAGGGCTCTGTTGCAAATAAAGCTGGCAGATCCCCTCACAGTGCGCTCCCGCGTTGGAAGAACTAACAGGTTCAAAACTAACCAGGTTGGCACTGCATGCCAGATCAAAAGCCTCATCGTTTAGCCCAGCCAGGTTGGTTCCAATCCAATGATTAGAAGCGGAGGGAATGGCTTTCGACATATAAGTGGCGCAACGATTCACCGGGTTTGATTGCCAGGAAACCAGCGCCATTTCAAAATTACGGCCAAATAGTGGACCGTTTGGCCCCGGGGCATAAAGTTGTTCCAGAGGCAAGGCCTGTATGGATACTTCAATACCCAGACTGGCCAGTGTGTTCACAATTTGCGCCCCAATCTCCTGATGGGCCTGGCTTTGGCTGGTAAGTAATGTCACCTTAAAAGCCGTGCCATCCTGAACCCCGGCTACACCCTGGGCAACCCGGCTGGCGCCGGTAAGCTTCCAGCCGGCTTCATCCAAAAGTGTTTCCAAATTGACTTGTGGGCCAAAGATGCCAGCGGGTGGCATTTTGACAGTCTCAGGCAGATGCAGACCGTAAACAACCTGGTTGAGTTGTGCCTTTGTGATGGCCAGACTGATAGCCTCGCGTGTGCGCGGGTCTCCAAACCAATCCGGCCGCTCCAAAACGGCCGCCTGATAATCGCCTTCATATACTGAGGGCCGAATGCCAAAAATCATCTCCACAGCCTGGCCGTCAAAGCCCAGATGAAAGTCAAGGCTGTCAAGGTAGGGCTGCCAATCGGCTGTTTGCATGGAAAGTAAATTGTAGGAAGAGTCCATAACGTCACAATCCCCGGATTGGAGCAGGCGCAGCGCTTCGTTTTGGTCGGAGATAAAACGGAAATTCAGGTCCTTGATTTTTGGCAAACCCTCAGAATGTCGGTGGTAATTCGGGTTGGCTTCCAGAGTCAGGCTGAGGCCTTCTTCCCATTGTTTTACTTGGTAAGGTCCCCAACTTAAGAAATTCTCGCGGTAGAAGGAGCTTTCAGCAAGGCTGTCGGCTGTCTGGTGAGCAAGCTGGTGCGCTGGCATTGGCAAAGGCAGAAATTGCTCCAGGCCTACGCCTCCAAAACCAGGCAGAGCCCTCCATTCAACCGTGTAGTCATCTATGGCATTGAAGGCTTGGGTGAGCTCAAGAAGTTTCTGATTAGCTGGTTGGCCGGCTTTCTGCATGACCTGGTAAGAGAAGAGGTAATCTGCAGAGGTCAGCGGGCTGCCGTCGGACCATTTTTCATCAGAATTTAACTTAAATTTAACAATCGTCTGGTCCATTTTAAGCTCACTGGAACCATCCCAGGTGATCACACAATCCGCTGCTGAGCATTGGCTCGGTCTCACTCTGCTGCCTTTTTGCAAAACGCTAACATCACCAAAAGCATCCACGACCACTGCTCCAGCGCTAACCGTCACAGGGATCTGACTGACCATATTTCCAAGTTGTGGGTAATCTGTCAGCAAACCGGAACTGTTATCGGAAAGTACGCTCTCAAAGCGGCCGTCATTAAGGACGCTTAGGATTGACCGCTGTGAAGGGGTATCGCTTCCACTATAGAGGTACAGGTTGCCCGGGTCTTCAGCGGTGCAGATATTGATAACTTGTGGTGCGGCAGTTGGAGTCGCTTGTGGCGTGGCGCTGGCTTGCGGCGGCGGTAATGTTGTGCTTGGATCAATGGTAGTGGCGGGCGCAGTTTGGTTACAACCAGCCAGAAACAATGTAATCAATAGCAAAATGGTTGGCACCAGGCGGGCAAGCGGTAATTTCTTCAAATCATTCCTCATCATAAAACAGGGAGATATCCTCTTCAAGGCTGCGCTTATCGCCAAAGCGTAGGCGCAGGTAGGAGTCATAGCGTGATTGGGCAATTTGGCCAGCATCCACAGCCTTGCGCACCGCGCAACCAGGCTCGTGACTATGCGTGCAATCGTTAAACTGGCAGTTGGCTACCAGTGGGGCAATTTCCCGGAAATAGGCATCCAATTCTTCACCGCTGATATCCCAAAGCGCGAGTGTGCGCATGCCGGGGGTATCCGCCAGCCAGCCGCCGCCCTCAAGTGGGTAGAGCTGGCGCACCTGGGTGGTATGCCGCCCCTTGCCCTGGGCACCCAGACCGACCTCACCTACCAACAGATGCAAATTGGGCAGGATGTTCTGCAGGAGCGAGGTTTTGCCCACCCCGGAAGGTCCCGCGAAACTGGAAATCTTTCCTGGCAGGAATGCTCTGAGCTTTTCAATGCCTGCATTCGATTTGGAGGAGGTATAGATTACCGGGTAGGCAAGTTTTTCGTAAATCCCGAATATGGATTCCGCAAAATCCTGCGTGGTCAGGTCCAATTTGGTTACAACGATAACAGCAGGAATGTGCGCCCTTTCAGCAACAATCAGGAAGCGGTCCAACATTCGCAGATGCGGTTCGGGTTGCATACAGGCAAAAACGATCAGAATTTGGTCAGCATTGGCCAGGATCACCTGTTGATAACTGTAATTAACCCCCGAAAGTGCCCGGGAAAGGACTGACGTTCGCGGGAGCACTTTTGCAATTGTTCCCGACATATCAGGCTGAGGTTCGATCAGAACCCTGTCACCAACCGCGGCCAAATCTCCAGTGGCCCTGCCCCGACGCAGTTTTCCACGCACCCGGCAGGTATACTCCCCATTCTCGGTATGGACAACCATATAGCCAGCCTGGGAGCGGATAATTAAACCTGGGGTAAATTCTGGCATGGAGGTTTAGCCTGTCCCTGAAGGGCTTATTCCGTGGTCGCTTCGGGTTGATAAAGATGATACGGACGGTCTTCCCAAGGCATCAGATAGCCAGAAATGTTGTAGTTATTGAAGTAGAGTTCCACAGCTCTGCGGAAGAGAGGGGCAGCCATCTCAGAACCTTCGCCAGCGTTTTCAAGCACAACCGCAATCGCGATATCGGGTCTGGCGGGGTCGTTAAGCCAGGTATAGCCACCAAACCAGGCATGTGAATCGCCAATAGGATTTTCGGCTGTACCCGTCTTGCCAGCGATGTTTATTGACATCGTGCGGGTGACATTGATTGCAGTACCGTCTTTATCAGCGACAACCCAAACCATTGCCTGTTGGATTGCGTTTAAGTTTTCCTCAGTAATTGGAAGGGTGCCATTTGGGGTGGGGCTGAAAGTGTAAGTGGGGGTCGTACCATCCACAGGAACGATTTTTTCAATCAGGGTTGGCTTAAATAATGTGCCACCGTTGCCAATGGCAGCCATGTAGCGGGCTACCTGAATAGGCGAAGATTGGAGTTGGCTTTGACCAATAGAAAGTTGCACGTTATCAGTGATCGCCTGGGGATTGGGCAGATTGCCAGCGTCTTCAGCAATTTCAATACCTGTTTCTTCACCAAGACCAAAACCTTTAGCCTCATCATAGATGGATGTTGTATAACCGTCGTCCCAGAGCACTTTTCCGATATGCCAGAACCAGGGGTTACAGGAGCGCATCAGCCCTTCCTGCAAAGTTAGGTTACCAGATGGGGGCAAATCGTGGGTCCATGTCCAGTCATACAGTGTCCAACCCTCAAGTTCGGTCCAATCACTGCCGCAATAATAGCTGGAATTTTTTTGAAAAACGCCGGTCTGTAGCGCTGCTGCCATCGTAATGGGCTTAAAAACCGAACCAAGCGGGTAAACACCCTGGGTAGCACGGTTAAGTAGCGGTTTGGCAGGATCGTTGAAGACCCGTGTAAGGTCACTGCTATTCTCGTTGGTCGGTTCAAAAATATTAGGGTTGAAACCGGGGTTGGACACAATTGCCAAAATACGGCCAGTATCCCGTTCCATAACAACCATGGCTCCCCGATTTTCACCCATCGAGTTCTGCAAAAGAAATTGCAGGCGGGCATCGATGGTGGTGGTGATGGAATTGGCAGGGGCCAGTTCTTTTTGGGCAAGCATGGTCACGGTTTTGCCAGCAGGGTCCTTCACATAGAGTGTTGCCCCATGTTCACCTGCAAGGTAACGTTCACCCCAGAGTTCAAGTCCGCTCTTACCAATTTTTTCATCACCCCGGTAACCAAGACGTTTGTAATACTCAAGGTCCT
>DATIUL010000264.1:0-4202 GCA_035466865.1 Anaerolineaceae bacterium
CGCTACGAAGGTAGGTGTAACTGTAGGCGTGAGTGTTCCCTCAGGAAAGAAGTTGAATACGCTTTGGAGCTCAAGCTTCAATTCTTCGTCGGAAATTTCTATCCCAAGTTTGGCGGCCTCTTCTTTAATTAATTGGTCGTCAATCATACGATCGAGCACAGTTTTGCCGTAATTAGTAGGATTATTAAGTTGATCCACTAAATTTTTAGCTGTCGACATAAACTGGCTGCCCATCGAACCAAACATTTGGCCATATTGAGCATAACTGGCGGCCTGATTGAGGGTTGAAAGGCGGGAATAACGCACTTCGGCTTCGAATTCTCGAGCAGAGATTTTTTGATCACCAACAAATGCTACAGTCTTGTTTGGTTGTAGGTAAAGTTGATTGATTAATGAATATACGACCAAGACTAAGACTGCCAGCAAAATAGTGCCGCCAACAATCATAATAGTGCGAATCTGCCGCTGCTCTTTTTCCTGACGGACAATGTGCTTACGGGTAACCAGCTTTGGCTGTTCGGGTTGCTTTGCCATATTGTGCCTGGTTATTCCTTGTTGTAGTTATCTGTCCAAAGATCTCCTGCGAAGGGGATCAGGGCGATATGGCGGGCGTTCTTTACAGCGGCAGCAATTTCGCGCTGGTGAAGAGCACAGCATCCGGTTTGACGTCGAGGGCGAATTTTGCCTGTTTCATTGACATAACGACCGATAATCTCGGTATTCTTGTAGTCAATTTTCAGATTCTTATCTGAACAGAATTGGCAAAATTTTGGGCGGGAGACATACTGGCGGCGATTGCCACCTTCTCTGTCACCACGGTTTTCACGGGGGGTGTAGGGTCTTTCAGACATTTTGAGCTCCTCTTAGTCCACACGGACGATAATGTGGCGCATCACCTGTTCGTTGTATCCCAGGGCGCGTTTGATATTGACAATTTCGGTCGGGCTGGATGTGAAATTGATTAGGACATAATAGCCTTCACGGGTTTTGTTGATGAGATAGGCCATTTTGCGTTTGCCCCATTTTTCGGTTTTGGTGATTTCACCTTTTCCAGCTGTAATGAGTTTTTCGATCGTTTCGACAGCAGCCGCAGTGGTTGCTTCGTCCAGGTCCGCCTGGAGAATGTACACAAGTTCATAATTATGCATGCGTTCGAGGCTCCTTTCCTCGGGTTTGCTCCGTTTGGCCACCGTGGGTGGTTACGGAGTGGAAGGTTTTGTATTCAGGTATCCCTGAATTTAACAGGTCAAGTTTATCACTTTTTTTGGGATAAACAAGGGCTCTTCCATCTGGAAGAGCCCAATTGAACATTTAGAAACAGACCCTGTTTCGATTAGCAGGAGCCTCAACGGTTATTGTTGCTGCTGATCTTCCGGCGCTCTCCTGCAAAGAGGGTTGTAGCAATGGAAACAATGATAGAGGCTAACAAGGCAGGCAGGAAGCCATCGACAGTGAATCCAATATTAAAAAGACCCTTTGATAAGGAGGAAGCCAACATGAAGACGGCTGCGTTGAGGACCAGACTGAAAATGCCCAGTGTGAGCACAATCAACCCACAAGAAAGACCTTTGAGAATGGGCAATAAGATGGCATTTAGAAGTGCCAGGACGGCAGCCATAACCGCGTAGCTGACCCAACTGTTGGGGGCGACATGGATGCCAGGAACGATCAGTGCCGCTACAAAGAGCGCCGCCATAATAACCAACCATCGTTTAAAAAGGTTCATAACAACTCGCTTTCTGGATAATAATCTCCAGTTACAATTTTACATAGAATTATTAGAGGCACTATAGAAAATATAGCCTCTTCGTAAGTATTTATAGAAATATTGTCGAGCCTTGAATTCGGAAAATTGGAAAAAATCTACGGGGAGGGCAAAGAAAAAGTGCCTTCGGCGCGACTCGAACGCGCAACCGATAGCTTAGAAGGCTAGTGCTCTATCCATTGAGCTACGAAGGCATGGATTGCGATTATACCCCAGCGATTAAGTAAGAATGGGGCGAATTCCTTTGTAAACGCGGCCTGTACCAATGGTGCTCAAGATTGTCTGAGCGGGTTTGCCAAGCAGAACCGAGAGCTCTTCAGCGTTCAAAGGTTGGTTCTTATGAACGAGGAAGACCTTGAAAATCGAATCGACCAGGGGCGCATTAGGGGAGATAAAGCCATCCTGATGAGCGCAATGGTCAACAAGCGTGTTTAGGATGGCATCACCTTGGGTGACTTCTCCAGTTTGAGGATCAACCAGGTCGATGTTGGCTACGTTTTCATAAGCAGCAAAAAGTGCCTGGTGTTCCTCGCAGAGAAAAGCAAGCAGGCTTGTGCGCCAATTGCTGTCCTGTGACTTCCACCAATCGAAGTCGACCAGGAATTTGGTTTTTACATTAGGTTTAAGCAGGCTGGGAAGGGGCATGCATCATCCTTTCTTACTCCGCAAGATGGTAATAGTTATCACCGATGTAGTTGATATTCTCGTGCGTTTCCAAAGCCTTCAACAGTTCATGGGGGGCAACTCTGCGAACCAGGTTGATGGCAGCATAGAGATCGGTGAAGTGGATATGGGATTGATTGTTCAACCTGGCCAATTCATTCGCCATGCGTAAAATGTCTTTTTCCAGCGGGATTTTTTTTGATTGACGGTCCTTCCAGATGGTGTCCAGGCTATTGAGATCCAAAATCTTGATAGCCATCCGGTCGTTGAAGCCAGCACTTATGGGCTGACGTTGCAGCAAAAGAACGAAACCATTATCTGAACCTATCAGTAGAGTCTTGATCCATTCTTTATTGGTACGTTTTTTCTCAGCTCGGATGCGAATAATGCCGGGTTGGTCGGTTTTGCTAACTTCGACCACACTTCCAGGGATAAGATCCTGGGCTTCGAACCACTCGCGCAAGCCAATTACGTATTTATCAGATATGACAACCCAGGCGGAGATTTTTTGGTTTTCGTCATCCACAAACTCTACTTTGACGTGTTCGGTCTCAAGAGCGCTCGGGAATATCCCCATCACGGCAGGGGTGATTGGGAGGGAACCGGCACGCCAATGTGGATAGTTGAGGACGATGGTAGCGAAGTCTTTTTCAGGGGCTGAGTCCAGATCTTTGCGGCTGTACGAGAGTTCGTCATTCAGTTCCTGGAACAGCTTTTGCTTTTCCTCAGAGAGTTCTGAGAATACCAGACAACTTGCCGTACTCTGCAGTGTAAGAGGTTTCTCGAGTACATATTTGGGTTCAAGTTTGCGGAGGAACCAGGAATATTTGCCACTGGTACCTACCTCATCAAAGCGTGAATCTTCCTGCAGGGCATAGTTTAGGGAGAATTCAATCAGTTTTGGATTATCTTTGGATTTGAGTTCCATCTCTTGGATCAATTCTGCAGAGCTCAAAGGCCCTCCAGATTGGGAATCCAACAAGGCTTCGACCAAATTTAACTGACCCTTGTGCATGTCCACGAGTAAAGATTGTGGGAACCAGGCTGTACCGATGCGCACTAATTCGGATTGGTTCTGTAAGGCTCCCAGCAGAGAAGCCTTTACGTCCCGCCCATGAGATTGTAAAACTTCATTTACTTTATCCGCAATGGTTGTGGTTTCAGTTAGGTTTTCCGTATTGAGGGAATGGCTGGGTAGTTTTGCCGCGAATTGTTTTTCGCTGCCATTTTCCAGGCTGACCATCATGACGTCAAAATCACCCAGTTGAGGGTTGACGCCTGGCCGAACAGAAAGAACTTCTCCGCTCTGCCAATTCATGAGTGGAAATACAAGGGTTTCACCTGTCGTGTAACTGTCTTTGGGAAGATAGACCTTACCAAGGGATTTGATCTTGGCAGCAATTGCGGCTTCTTGCTGTTTTATGCGCGTAGCCACAAAAACCTTTGAAAGCGCATCAATATCCATCGGTTCTTCGCGTTCAAAGAGGGTGTTGGTTAGATTTTGTAGGTCTGCTTGGGAAATTGTTATTTCTTGCCAGTTGTCAGCCAAGCTCTGGGCAGGGATAGATGCCATAAGTTCCTCTATTTAGATAATCTGTGGGAATTATACATGAAATAGATGCCTATTAACAACAATAATTAATCAGGTGTTCGAATGTGGGAGGATGACACAAATATCTTTTAGAAGATTCGAATGGAATTCAAATCCCACCCGTGTAGAGGTTATGCATCTTTACTGGCAACTTCAGATAATTACCATTTTTTTCTCAAAGCT
>DATIUL010000265.1:0-2851 GCA_035466865.1 Anaerolineaceae bacterium
CTTTCGCTCCATTCAATTAGCAATTCAGGGTCCAGGCCGAATGGCATCAACACCGCGGCACCGGCTTTGGCCAATAGCCTGATGTATTTCTCTGCGTCCAGCATCTTGGGGTCAAAAGGCTTACCCAACTCCCATGCAAAAACGTCCGCCTCACCTTTGGTAAACAAGTAACGGATGCGCTGGCCAGGGCGGATGGGCATGCCGGCAACTTCCATCTGCCTGGCTGCCCGCACAGCGGCCGTGCTGGCCTTATATGCATCCAACGCGTAACTCACCTTGCCATTGATCAGCATCTGGTCTAGGGGCACGTCGCAAGCTTTAAGGAGGGCCAACGCTCGTTGGTAGATTTGGAAAGCTTCCAGAATTCGCCCCTCCAATTGCGGCCGGTATTTGGCTTTGCCGATGGTATCGATCATTTCGCGCTGTACCGCCGCGATCCAGCGCGGCGTATCCCGCCGGCGGGCTTCCAGGCCGCGCACCTTCACTTCGCCGCTTTGGAAAACGCCAAAGAAGCGATTGGCAATCGGGACGCGCTCATCGGTTTTGGAAGGTAAAAAGGCAATCCAGCGGAAAATCCCATCCAGGTTGATGGTCAGCCCTGTGCGGTCGTTGATGGCCTGAATTAGCGGTTCAAAATCGCTTACCTTGCTACAGCCGGGCTTCTTCACCCAGAGCGCGTCTACATACATATGCAACACCTCAAATCCATTTTCTTCGCAGACGTCCTTGGCGCGTAGCAGCGTCTCGCGTCCGCCTTTTGTCACCGCCTCGTGAGCTTCTATACGCCCATAACGCGCGTTCTTATAACCCAGGAAACCGAAACAGACCACCAGCAGCCATTTAAGCGCCATAGCCCGTTCGCTCAACACCTTGGCCATTGGGTGGCCGGGCACATATTCCCTGATTTTGTGTTTGAGTGCCACCCGTTTCTCGTAGAGCGGTTTGAGGGTGAGCGGTACCACCCCCAGGTTTGGGCTGGCAGGTTCCAGCAGGTCCGGCAGAGGCACCTCGGGGGAGATGTTGCCTTTGATAATAACTGCCGGGTACATAGAGACGAAGTCGATCTCGGCTACATCTGTATGCACACCGATTTTTGGCTGGTAGATCATGCCGCCCCGATCGGATTGAATGAGCTGCATCCCCGTTTTGAACTGCTCTACCTGACGTTTTTGGTAGGGCACCAGCACATCTTTTTCCATCGCGGTAATCACTTGCATGGCAGAGATGCCCTGGCCGGGCGAGACGCGGGCCGCCTTCTCAATGGGTAGGGTGGTTACTCTGGCCATTTCCAGAGTGCCAGCCAGCGAGTAATCCGACCACATCATGGCCGATTTGCGGTCAATATGGCAGCGGCCAAAAAGATGAGCTTCCTCCGGGCGGAAGATGATGTGCCCGTAGGAAAAATAACTGGTTTCCTTCTGCCAACGCACGGACCTTTCCTGGTCGCGGTTCAGGCTCAATGGAAAATTAGCTTCTTCGGAACGCGAAAGCAGAAACGGCATCACCCAGGAATCGCCCCAGTCGGTGGCGATGATATCAGGGTCATACTCTTTAAGAATATCCTCAGCTTCGCGTAGCCACATAGCTTCTTTGTCAAAAATAAGTTCCCGGTGCAGGCTGTCAGAGTTGATAATCAGCCCAGTGGGCTGGTTGCGGGAAGGGTCCGCGTCTGGCAAAATGTTCAAGATTCGCAGGGGCGGCAGGTTTGGGCTGACATCCCAACGACTGTTGAGAGGCTTGATGGATTGGATGCGACCATGATCGTCGGCCACTACTTCGCAGAGCGCCATGGGAAAAGCACCATAGCGGGCAATGTAGCGGCACTGGATGGTGACATCCGAGTCGTACCAGGTGAGGCTTTCAAAGTCTTTTTCCAGGCCAAAGAAAATGCGCTGTTGAAGTGCGGGGTTGGAGACGCAAATTTCCATTACATCCACGGGGTCGGCCACGAAGACATCCTGTTTTTGTGTTCGCCGCAGCGAAAGGATGCCTTCCTGACCCTGAAGCTGCTTCCACAAACGGCGGAGTTCGCTGTGGTCCCCGGCAGCATAGAAAGTGACGGGGAAGTTGTGCGTGAAGGAGGCACGCACATCATCTTCCTCGCCGATAAACCATAATTTCACCCCATCTTCACCGCTGACGTAGAGGTCCAGCAGCCAGCCTCGGAAAGCCTTGCCGGCTGGGACAAGGGCGTTGTTGGCCGGGACAAGGGCATTGTTGGTTGCGCTTTGTTCCAGAGGTTTGTGGGTTGACGGCAGTTGTTTGCTCAATGGACGGGCTTTGCCAGCACCTTGCTCCAGGGTTGTTTTGGTGGATGGTAGTTGTTTGCTCATTTCACTTCTTTTCTTGTCATCTGAATCCTGTCATCCTGAGCATCCTTTGCGAAGGATCTGCTAGATCCGACTTGCATCTGGAAGATGCTTCACTGCGTTCAGCATGACAAATCTTAGTCATTGCGAGCCTCTTTTGCGCGGCAATCCGGGTCTTCAATGCCGTGAACACCAGGTTGCTTCGTCGCTGGCGCTTCTCGCAATGACAGGCAATTAATCCATCCTAAACCGCCCGCGCGCATAACAATCAAGGCGCATCCTCAAAACTCGCGTAAGAAGGCGCTACGGCAGGGTCGGTCAGGACGCAGGGCGGGTAAGAAAGTGTGCTCACCTGCGAAAGGTGCGTATTCAGCGCACGCGTGCTGGAACCGTTATGCACCGTCGCGCCAAAGCCGTGCGATTTTGCCCGGCTTAACCCCTCGGCTAAAGGCTGCCGATCGCCATACCGAGCTTTCATCGGCCCCGAATTGCTTTCCGAAAAAACAAACTCCCTCTCCCTGGTTGTTGCTGTTTTATGGGCT
>DATIUL010000266.1:0-2990 GCA_035466865.1 Anaerolineaceae bacterium
GATTTTACGGATCTAATTTCGCTGGCGTATCGCTGCCTGCAAAATGACCCAGACTTGCTCAGCCTCTTGCAATATCGCTGGCCATATGTCTTGGAGGATGAAGCTCAGGATTCTTCTGCCTTGCAACAAAAAATATTGGAACTGCTTTGTGGTACCAGGGGAAATTGGGTTCGGGTGGGCGATCCCAATCAGGCCATATACGAAAGTTTCACTACCGCAAACCCTGAACTGCTCAAAGGTTTCATTCGCCAGGATGATGTGCTGGCGGTTGACTTGCCAGAATCGGGACGCTCCTGCCCGGCAATCATTTCATTGGCGAATAACCTGATTGATTGGTCAAGCACCGGGCACCCCAACATGAACGTCAGGGACGCCTTGTCGAAGCCGCATATCAAGCCAACCCTGCCAGGAGACCCGCAGCAAAACCCGGCGAATCGGCCGGATAGTGTAAGTTTGAATGTACGGCTCTTCACACCACAGGAGGAGATCGGTTTCCTCATCAATGATATCAACACCTACCGGGCTGCCCATCCGCAGGAAACGATTGCGGTTTTGGCAACGCTCAATTCACGTGTGGCAGTCCTAAGCGACACGTTGACCAAAGCAGGATTACCTGTATGTACGGAGTTAATCAGGCTGGCTGAACCCGTTCGTCTTTCAGCTGGAGCTATTGCCAACATTCTGCTGGCCATTAATTACCCGGAATTTCCTGCTAATTTGCGGGCTGCCTTTAAGGTGGTGCATCGCGTGGATCAGGATAATCCGGAACGTTGGGAGTCCATTGAGATTGCTGGCAAATGGCTTGCAGGATTGAAGAAAACCGAGAGCTATCTCTATCCGGACAGCAATCAGGATTGGAAGCAGGCAGCCAGTGACTTTGGTTTGGATGATTCCCAGATCTACCTTCTGGAAGCATTCAGGCTTTTGGTATACGACTGGCACCAGGCAGCCAATTTACCGCTGGACCAGATTATCCAGATTGTGTCCATGGATTTGAACCTGACTCAGGCAGAGACTGCCGCGGTTTACCGCATGGCTGTGTATGTCAAGGATTTGGCACAGAAAAACTCTGAAAGCCCAAAATTGGCACTCATCCAGGACCTGATCGAAATTGCCAAAAACAAGCGCAATTTCACTGCTTTCAGTGAGGACAAAGGTGGTTTTGAACCTGATGCGCATCCAGGTGAAGTTGTGGTAGCCACCTTCCACAAGAGCAAAGGTTTGGAATGGGATAAGGTTTACCTGACCTCCTGCAGCAACTACGATTTTCCATCGGGGGACCCAAGCGATAGTTACATAGCAGAAAGTTACGTTCTCAAGGACCGCCTCAATTTACAGGCTGAAGCTTTATCTCAAATGCAGAACCTTCTGCAACAGAAGCCCCTGGAAGATTTTCATCGCGGTTATGCTGCCTTCACCGCGCGGGATACCTACATCAGGGAGCGGTTGCGGGTGCTCTATGTTGGGATCACCAGAGCAAGAAAGTCGCTGACCATCACTGTCAATAATGGTGGTGGAAGAAATGTGCCGGCTTTGGCCCTTAAGAATCTGATCCAAATGCAAGGAGAACCACAATGATTCCCGACGGCTTTGCTTATAGCCAAAGCAGTTTGCAGAGTTATCTCAACTGTCCGCGTCAGTTTGAGCTGAGATATCTTCAAAAACTAACCTGGCCTGCTCAGAAATATGCTGACACAGAAAAGTACGAATTAGATATGGCTGCCGGGCAATGCTTGCATCAAGCTATCCACCGCTTTTTATTAGGTTTTGATAAAGCAGTGATTCTTGAAAGCTTGCAAAACGGGAAAGATCCCCGTATCCCTATCTGGTTTAATAATTTTCAATCCCGGTTAGGGCACTTGAAGGAGAAGGCTGATTTCATCGCGGAAATTCCAGTATCAATTCCATTTGAAATGTATTTGCTGACCGCTAAATTTGATTACATTTGTTTTGAAAATGAGCAAACAACGATTTTCGACTGGAAAACATCTGCACGCAAACCTCGCGGAACACAATTAGCGGAATCAATGCAGACCAAGGTTTATGTAACCGTTGCGCAACGATTCAGAGAAAAATCAGAGATTTCTACACCTAAAATGAGATATTGGGAGGCAAATTATCCAGATCTAGAGCTTTCCTTCGCACCTGACACGAAAACATTGGGTCGCTATGAAAGCGAACTCAAGGCCTTGATTTATGAAATTGGCACCCAAACCGAGTTTCCGATGACCCAATCGGTTCAACGTTGTGTTTACTGCAAATACCGCTCATACTGCAATCGCGGTGCATTACCTGGGGAGGCAGCCTCGGATGAGGACTTTGAACAGATGGTGTCGGGTGAAATGGAAGAGATTCGGAGGGAAAGTTGAAAGGAATTACGGTATGATAGGGAAATGGGCAGAACAGGGCTCGAACCTGCGACCTCATCTGTGTAAAAGATGCGCTCTAACCAACTGAGCTATCCGCCCGAGGCACTTATTATACGCTAAATTATGAGAATAGTCAGATTTAAAACCAAAAACGAAAGCGCCCAGTACGGCTGGGTTTTTCAGGATAAGGTTGGCCAGATTCAAGGAGATCCTTTCGGGGATTTCCGTCGGCTTGAACCTGAATTTAGGCTGGTTGATGTCGATCTTTTAGTTCCTGCTATCCCCAGCAAAATTATTGCCATCGGAAAGAATTATCCTGAACATGCTGCCGAGATGAACAGTGAAGTCCCTCAATTGCCAGTAATTTTTCTAAAAGCACCTTCCGCTCTTATCCCAAGTGGCTCCCCGATTGTCTTGCCTCCTCAATCCATGCAAGTCGAAATTGAAGGTGAATTAGCGATAGTTGTTGGAAAAACAGGCCGCTGGCTGGAAGCTGCCGAAGTAAAAAACACCATTTTTGGTTACACAATCGCCAACGATGTGACTGCCCGCGACCTTCAGCATACGGATAATCAGTGGGCCCGAAGCAAGAGTCTTGATACTTTTTGCCCGTTGGGACCC